>JBBSNU010000599.1:0-3489 GCA_038260455.1 Chroococcales cyanobacterium
GGGGAAAATGAGTCTAACTCCTCGCTACCAAAAGGCGAAAAAATTGATTTAGGAGTGCCAGTATTTGAGCTAACAATGAACGATAGAACTATCAGCCAGCAAGGTACCGGCAAGATTTCTATTCTCTCTCCGGCTGACTTAGAAATAGCCGAAGTAACAGCAGATCCTGGTGTCGCCAGAACCGGGGCGAGTACAGATTTTTCTCGGATGACACCGCTGCCGAAGGGAACACGAGCAACAATTATCGGGCGCGAGGGAGAATGGATTCGGCTCGATTACGGTGCTTGGATTAAAGCATCAGAAGTGCGAATTGTCAAGGATGTAGTTCCTGTGCGATCGATTATTCGCAGCGCGCGATCGCGTCAAGTTCCAGGCTGGACAGAGGTCTTATTCCCCTTAGAAATACCAGTCCCAGTCACCGTGCAAGAAGGAGAACGCACCTTCACTTTAACACTGTACAATACCACCGCTCAAACTGACATTATTCGCCTCGATGATGACCAGGTAATTTCACGTTTGGAATGGCAACAAATATCGCCGCTGCAAGTACAATACACTTTTAATCTCAAATCTGCCCAGCAGTGGGGCTATAAATTGAGATACGACGGCACAACTTTAGTATTGTCTTTAAAACACCCGCCGGCGAATACAAGCATGATGCCGAATTCGCAAGCAAAACCCTTATCGGGAATTAAGATTCTCATCGATCCGGGACACGGCGGGCCGGAGGATGGTGGTGCAGTGAGTCCAGTAGGAATTAGGGAAAAAACAGTAGCTTTAACGGTGTCGAAATTGGTGCAACAGGAATTAGTAAATCGGGGCGCAAATGTGGTAATGACGCGGGTGGAAGATGTCGATTTGGATTTGCCGCCGAGGCTGGAAATGATTCAAAAAGAAGAACCTGCGATCGCAATTTCAATTCACTACAATGCTTTGCCAGATAACGGCGATGCCATTAAGACTAAAGGCGTCGGCGCTTTCTGGTTTCACCCGCAAGCGCACAGTTTGGCAATCTTTTTGCACAATTATTTAGTTGCCAAGTTGAACCGTCCGAGCTATGGTGTATTCTGGAATAACTTAGCCATGACTCGTCCTGCCGTTACTCCATCTGTTTTAATGGAATTGGGATTTCTGATCAATCCCGAAGAGTTTGAATGGATTGTGAATCCGACAGAACAGAAGAAGTTAGCTGAGGCGATCGCCCAAGGTGTTACCGAATGGTTTGCCTCTGTCAAATAACAATTAGTAGTAAGGACTTTAGTCCTGCCAACCCAAGGAGATTCAATAAATGCTAAGTTTTACTCAATCAAAAGCCTTTTTTATTGCAGCCGTAGTTGCAAGTTTGAGTTTCTCACTTTACAGCTTTCCTGTTTTCGGCAGGCAGCAAAATCTTTCTTCCCAAAAAGTAGAAGCTTTAAAAAAGCAAACTCAATGCTCTTTTATCACAGGTGAAGGCGGTGCTGTCAACATTCGCAAAGGCCCAGGCAATAAGTACCCGGTTGTAGCTAAATTGAAAAGGGGAGACGGAGTTAGGGCTGTCAGCAGACAAGGTAATTGGGTAAAAATTGCGGCAAGATTTTCCGGTAATCCTCCTAATGAAACTTTGACAATCCTTGACGGTTGGGTGAACAATCAATTTATTAATGGCTGTTCTGAAGACCAATTTGACAGGTGGCGGCAATAGGGAATTTAGCGATTTATGATTAGGTAGGGACGGGTTTTTGAGATTGTCAATTATTGGCAGGTATTCTTGGTCAACCCGCCCCTAAAACTAGGCGATTTTTGGGTGGAGGGAGTTGGAGTTGGGAGCATCTCAGTTTTGTAAAAAGCATTTTTTTTATTATAGTGCGAGCTTAAGAGCTCGCGAGTTGCACAATCCGCAAGCGGGGACGCTCGCACTATATAAAATGCAAAACTGAGATGATCCCGTTTGAGTTTCCTCGTTCATGCTTGCATTTTCAACCAGCTAAATACCTGTTCGGCGGTAATACTCAGGGGAATCATTTCCGGCACGGGAACGATATCGCTACCTTCGCAGAATTGCGGTTGTTGGTTGGGCAAAAATGCTAAAATAGATCGATCGTCTGGATCGATTAGCCATCCCAACTGACAATTATGTTGCAGACAGTGAATAATTTTTTTAGTGACGCGATTTGAGCTTTGTTGTGGCGACAGGATTTCGATCGCCCAATACGGTGCAATTAGCACATCATCTAACGGTTCACCCCTATCATCAAATTGAATTTTTTCCCACAATAGTACCGCAACATCTGGAACAATCGATCGCCCGCCAAACGTACACCGCAACTCAGGAAAAGCATAAGCTATCTTGGGTTCCTCTACGACTTCATTAATGACACGCAGGAATCGGCCCTGGAGACGAGAATGTTTAGTTTTCGGCATAGGTTTTTGGACGATCTCGCCCTCAATGTATTCGCTGGCTGGTTTAGTTTCTGGCAGTTTCAGAAATTCTTCAAGGGTAATGCGCTCAATTGCGATCGTCATAAATAAATTCCTCAATTCGATCGCGAGCGGGGACGCTCGCACTATATAATTTGCTTGTTACCAGGCTCTGCCTGGTAACGCAGATCCGGAGGCTCTGCCTCCTTTTATTTCGCAACTTACAGGATAGAAAACTGTAGGAAGTGCTTAACTTATTAACTTTTAGATTCTTAGCTGTAACTCATTTATTTATGATACCATAGAATCCCGAAAATCACTCTCATAAACCATGAATTTTAGTCGAATGCTCTCGGTAATTGCCATGCTTTCGATCGCAGGCTGCAACATCCAAACGCCACAAACTAACACACAGCCTACAGAAAGTCGTAGCTTGCGGGGCGGGACGCCATCGCCAATAGCAACACCTGTTCGGGCCAAACCCAAGTCTGAAATCAAAGAAGCAAAACTAATTGCTGTCGGCGACATCATGATGCACAGTACCCAAACGCGATCGGGCTACGACGCAAAAAAGCAAACATACAATTTTGACAATTTCTTCGCACCAGTTAAAAGCATCCTATCAACAGGCGATTGGGTCATCGGAAATCTCGAAACACCCTTAGCGGGTAAAGATGCAGGCGGATATACGGGCTATCCCCTATTCAACGCACCGGCTCAATTAGCAGATGCTGCTAAAAAAGCTGGATTTAATATCTTGACAACTGCGAACAATCATGCTTTAGACCGTGGAGAAAAAGGAGTAATTAGGACGATCGGGAATTTGGGCGATCGCAAAATTGCCTCAACAGGAACAGCCAAATCTATCGCCGAGGCTTCACGTACTTTAATCATCACCAAAAACAATATTTCACTAGCCATGCTAGCCTACAGCTACGGCACAAACGGCATCCCCATACCCAAAGGCAAAGACTACTTAGTTTCCCTAATCGACGAAAAAAAGATAGTCAAAGACATAGCCAAAGCCCGCAAACAAGGAGCAGATATAATCGCAATTTCCCTGCATTTTGGCGACGAATATCAGCGACA
>JBBSNU010000600.1:0-3481 GCA_038260455.1 Chroococcales cyanobacterium
AGCAATAGCCAACAATTTAATCACAAATCCCAGCTTATCGGCGTAGTCAATATCAGCCGCACTAACTTGTCTGATACCTTCGCAGTGAATATCTGCTAATTTGATGCGTCCACCAAAAGCTAACGAGGCTAAAATAGCAATTTTATCAGCCGCATCTAATCCATCTACATCCGCTGTAGGGTCAGCTTCAGCATAACCTAATTGCTGAGCGTCGGCGAGCACTTCAGCAAAGTCTGCACCTTCTGTCTGCATCCGCGTCAGGATGTAATTAGTTGTGCCGTTAACGATGCCGGTCACACTTTTGATGCGGTTTGCACCTAAAGATTGTTTGAGGGTTTGAATGACCGGAATGCCGCCGCCGACAGCAGCTTCTAGCATTACGTAAACGCCTTTTGCGTTAGCAGCGTCGAAGATTTCACTACCGTAGCGGGCGATAACTGCTTTGTTGGCGGTGACTACGTGCTTCCCGTTGGCGATCGCTTGCAGAATGAGCGATCGCGCCGGTTCCAATCCGCCAATCAATTCTACTACAATATCAATTTCCGGGTCAGTTGCGATCGCCTCTAGGTCAGTTGTCAGCACATTTTCTGGCAATTGTAAAGACCGAGTTCGAGAAATATCGCGCACTCCCACCCGATAAATTTCCAATTCCTGCAATAGCGGATGGCGGCCATCTGGGGAGAGCAAAATCTCTGCCGTTCCCGCGCCAACTGTACCCAAACCTAGCAAACCAATTTTGAAAGCCACGACTTTGACCCGTAGAAACTCTAATCTACAATCATTGTATGCTAATCAAGCAATTTGTCATTTAACTAAACTCAATATCCAGATCCCCGACTTCTTTAAGAAGTCGGGGATCTAACTTGGTATGACAATTCAAACTTCTGTATCGATATCTACCCCCATTTCTCGGAGTCGTTGGGCTAGTCTTTCGACTTGCTGTTCTAGCTGCTGTCGCTGCGCTTCTTCTGCTCGAATTAAATCTTCTACTAACGGCGGATATAGCACTTCATTCACCGATAAAATAAATTCAGCGAACTGTACAGACTGAACTTGCTGTCCCGGCAAAAATTCTTGGTGAGAATAACTCCCTTCATTTTCGGGACGGCTACACACTCGTATTTTCAGTAGATTTTGGTCTACAATCCAATATTCAGGGATATCAATCAAATCATATTCTGCCCGCTTGCGGATGTAGTCATCCCGCCAATTTTGACTGGTAACTTCGATAACTAACAGCGGTTTTTCTTCAAATTCCAGCACTGCGGAACCAGGTTGCGCGCAGACTTGTTCCCACAGACTCCGAGTGCAAATCACAACATCAGGAACGCGGGAAGATTTTTCCTCGGTTCGGACTGCGGTAGTGACAATTGCAACTAGCGGTAGATTATGTGTTGCAAAGAAGCGCCGGAACTGGTAAACCAAAAATTGACAAATTTTAATGTGAATTCCTGTAGGTGTTGGAATTTCAATCAAATTACCCCGATATAATTCATAACAAACACCTGACTCTCCCTGATAGTTCAGATATTCTTCAAAGGTGAGTTTTTGGGTAGAAATTAGTACCATGTCAGTCATCTCCCTTTTGCGGTGAGCTTACTGTATATTTTACACTTGTAGTGGGTGAATAAGTTATACCAATTTGAAAAATTGCTGCTACGGTTATTAACCGTATATAAATCAATACGGTTCAGTTAGTATTTTTAGGTCATTGCGAGGAACGAAGCAATCGCAGAGTCTATTTTTTACATCGTTGTTTTATCTCTCTTGACGGTGTTAACTGAACCGTATTGGTATATAAATTATCTGTCCTCGCGTCATAACTCTCGACCGGACACGGCAGTGCCGTTTCCCTACAGGTGAAAATCTCTAATTTCTGATTCTGCAATATTTCTTCAAATTGGTATTACTCAAAGCTGAAAACTGTTTCAAATAAAAATATAGGGCAAGCCGAAGCCCGCCCTACAATTAAACAAATTAAATCAGGTCACACATTAATATGTTTCAACGTGCCAGCGATGGTCTTTCTTCAACTGTTTCTGATAGCCTGTCCAGTCAACGCCGTGCTTGCTAGATGCAGCAGACATTCCCTCGTCAATTCCGCCTTCCATTCCCTTCAAACCGCAGATGTAAGTGTGAGTTTTCGGCTTTTGAACCAATTCCCACAATTCGTCTGCGTTCTCCTTAATCCGGCTTTGAATGTACATCTTGCCGCCGTCAGCAGTTTTTTGCTCGCGGCTGATGGCATAAGTCAAGCGGAAATTATCGGGGAACTCGCGCTGCAATTCTTCCAACTCTTCCTTATAAAGAATGTTGGGAGTGTAAGCAACTCCAAAGAACAGCCAAGCTAAACCTTTGAACTTGTAATCGGGATTGTTTTCTTTAAACATCCGCCACAAATAAGCGCGGAAAGGAGCAATACCCGTACCGGTAGCCATCATAATTACGGTGGCATCTTCGTCATCGGGCAAGAGCATTTCCTTGCCTACTGGGCCGGTGATTTTGACATCATCCCCTGGTTCCAAAGCGGTGAGAAAAGTCGAACAAACGCCCAACACTTGTTCGCCTGTTTCTGGGTGTTTGTACTCTAGCCGGCGGACGCACAGGGAGACTGTTTTGTCGTCGAGGTTGTCGCCGTGACGGGTGGAGGCGATCGAGTAAAGCCGAATTTTGTGAGGTTTGCCGTTTTTATCCGTCCCATCGGGAATAATCCCGATACTTTGACCTTCGAGATAGTGCAACTTGCCACCAGAAATGTCGAAGGTGACGTGGCGGACTGTGCCTTCGCCGCCTTCTCTGACCATTTCTTCTGTAGAAATGCACTTACCAATATAGGGATTGGCAGGCTTGTAGAGGTTAACAGGAACCTGAACTTTTTCTTTGGCTTGAGTCATGGGCTTAGCTTTTTCTCCAGATTTCTGACTCTGTAGCCCTGCTTCTGGTGCGACTTTGCTATGAGTTTCGGGAGCGCCGTTTGATGGGCGGATGCTGACGATTTTGCCACCCATGCGAGCAATTCTCCGCATTTCCTGATTCATGCGATCGTAGGGCACGGAGATAAACACGCTACCGCTACGGCGAATCGGGTGATTTGTTTCGTCAGTTGCTTTGCTCTGACGCATACCCTCGACTTCGTAAACAAAGATGCGGCTGCCTGATTCTGAGTTGGCAGCTACACCAGAGATGCTTGGGCTGTACATTTGTTGCTTGTCCTTCACGATACAGAGTTATAAAGAAAGAGAATGTGACGTTAGACTCAATTTACTTTTTTCTTAAGGCCATCTGGACTAATTGGCCGCGCCAATCTTTGGGCCTCGCCGTTGCGGGCGGGCGTGTCAATTTTTGGTCGATCGCGCCTCCAGTTCCCAATCAGCCGAACATCACGCCGGCTATCGAGTCCGGCTGCGTTCAGGTGTTGACCTATAGCTATTGTTGTCTGCGTACTGCCAATATTTTACCCGATCGCGGGATCGGCCCCGAT
>JBBSNU010000601.1:0-3477 GCA_038260455.1 Chroococcales cyanobacterium
CCGGCTTCGATCGCATCGAGTATGGCGCGGCGGATACGTTCAGGATCGTTGAGCAGGTCTCCTGGAGACTGCCAAGCATCAGCGATCAGATGGGTTCCCAATTGTTTCATTCTGCGGGGTTTTACCTCTAACTCACAATTCCTATCAAACCTTTTGATGATAGCACGCTGTAAAAAATTTTGCAAGTAGTCTACCCAAAAAATCAAAAAATAGTGGTGAAGGGCGATCGTCCGAAGATTTTTGGCACTTTAGGAGGAGCAAGCTGTACCAAATATATGTAATACTTGGTCGGTGAAACCATACATCATTATATTCCGTGAATACCTTAAAAGTTTGGAAAAAAATTGCTCTGTTTGTTAGCTTAATGCTGTTGTCGCTTTCGGGTGTCAAAACAGCCGCCTCTGCTACTTCCCCGGCAACAACCTTACAGGCTAAAAATTGTCCCTACGGAGGCAAACCTCGACCCTTCGCTCAAGTCGTCACACACAAAGACCCCCTCACTATCCGTTCCTGCCCCAACGGCCCGGTTATCGGTTTAGTTCCCAAAGGCTGGCAAGTCGTTACGGGCGATCGAGATGCAACAGGAAAATGGGTAAAAATTGGCAGTCACTTTAGTTCTAGCAGTCAAAATCTTAGCGGAGGTGGTCGAGCAAATAGGTTTATGAATGCACCGAATTTCCAAGTCGGTTGGGTTTTAAAAAGTTATCTAAAACCTTTAGGCAATTTTTGCGAAAAACCGCTGAACGCACAGCGGGGAACCTTGCCAGAAATGTCAGGCAAACGACAAGTTTTGATTCATCAAGATTGGCTGCAAATCGGAGATAAAATCGCCAGCAGAAACTCTGAAAAATAAGTTTAATTGAATAAAATACACATAAAAACCACAGCGCAGCCTGCCAAATTAGAGCGATAACAGCTTATGAGAGAATTGAGCGATCGCACCGCCACAAACTTAAAAAAAGTCTTAGAAGTTGCGCTAACTCTCCCTGGAAATTACCACCGCTTTTTGCAAGCTGGACTAATTGATTCAAACTCGAATATCAAACAACTTGTAACCGATTGGCAAACTGCTTTTACTAACTTACAGCCCATTGACAAACAAACTGTCCGGCAAAATCCTGGGTTATTTCTTGCAACTGCTGACGATTTAGTTTATCGAGGAATGACTAGCGGAACTTCCGGTGATTTTTTTACTTACTTTGCCGGGAATGAGTGGAATCAAGCCCGTTTGTTGGCGCGCCAACGCGCTTTGAGTTGGTGGGGAATTGACGAACAAGTCCCAATTATTAATCTCGCCAGCCGCTTGCAACCGCTGCGAGTTAACGATATTTCATTAATTGGAAATATCACCGCCGATTGGCTGCAAAGTTTAAAGGAATTGTTGCAAATTCAGCCTGCGGTAATTCGAGGTTATCCCAGTCGTTTGTCGGAAGTGGCGGCCGCCCTGGTTGGGCATTCAATTCCTGCTGTGTTAGGAGTTATTTGTACCGGTGAGGTTTTATTTGACTTTCAAAAACAGTTACTTGAATCAATTTTTCAAACTTCTGTTATTAACGAGTACGGTTGCCAAGAAACGGGGATTTCTGGCTTGAGTTGTCCTGAATGCGGGCGACTGCATTTAGATGTCGATCGCTGTTTTTATGAAATTATTGACGGTGAATTAGTCACTACAGATTTATTCAATTATACAATGCCTTTGATTCGCTATAAATGTGGCGATCGCATTCAATTAGATTTTGATGCGTGTCTTTGCGGGCGATCGGGATTCACCGCCCAAATTCTGGGCCGCATTCAAGAACAAATTAAGACTCAGCAAGGCTGGAAATATCCGGGAGAAATCTGTTTACCTAAATTTCCGGGGATTCTGAATTATCAGATAGTCAAGCAAAATCAAGTAGATGTAGATATTTGGCTGCAACTCGAACCGCAGCAAGTCCTTGATTTGTCACCTTTACAGCTTTGGTTAGAAAATTTATTTGGAGAAGTTCGAGGGAGAGTTATTGTAGATTCATCGGATTTAAGTCAATTGGAAAATACCCAAAGTTGTAGCGATTTAGAGTGGATCGAATGGGTAACGAAAAAATCTTGGCGCGAGTGGTTGGAATTGGGTTTATTACCCGCAGGATCAGCGAGAGAAATTGCATTATTGTTAAAAAGTTTAATTCAGCCGACTGTCATGGTAAATTCGGGGATTTCGCCGATCGCCCAACAAGCGATCGCAAGGCTTTTGCAACCTTCACCTTGTCGGGAATCGCCAGTAGAATTGATGGCTGTACGGGTGTTGCTGTTGGCGTGTAGCTTTTTAGCCGATCGCCCAACCAGACAAAATATCTACCACCGCGCCCAACAACGTTTAGCCGAGATGAATTGCGGCGAATATTCCGCGATGGTAGATTTACTAATTCCCAGTTTAGGATTCGACAGCAACACCGCTATATCCATCTGGGAAAATACCAATTTACCCGATTCTGGCAAGCTAGATGTATTTAATATTCAGCACTTATTAGCAGCATTCAATCTCGCAGCAAGCACAGCCAAACGTGAAAATCCCAATATCGCGATCGCGTGGAAACCAATTTTATCTATTTTAATCGGAGATTTGAATTTTTGGGCCTCCAGATTCCATATTCAAATTTTAGCATCCTGGTGGGAGTTAGTCAACGGAAAAGCCCTCGCATCCAGCATCCACCGACAAACAACGGGCGATTCCTTTTTAGACGCTTGGTTAACTTGGCGGCAAGCAATTTTGGGCGATGGCGCATCAGCTACCACAGCATTATCTCAGTTACAAGCCACAGCAACTTTACCGACAGAAATAGCACGAGTCGAACTCGAACAAGGATATGCTAAACTACTTTGGCAAGAACCACTTAACCCCGTAGAATGGTTAGAGAAAATTCACAAAAATGCTGGACTAATTAGCGCCAATTTGCCCGATCGAGATATCGATCCAATACCTTGGATACCGCTTTTATGGAAATTAGCCCCGCTTTGGTTAGCAGGGGGAGAATCGGAATTAGCTTATCAGTGTTTAATTGCCGCCGCCCCGCCGGATATGCGCGCTTCGGGATTTGAACGATTAGCGCGAGAAATGAATTACAAACAATCTACCATTTGCGATCGATCTAATATACCTCTCCCATAATTCTTGCAGATTTGGCCGGAGATTTACAGTTTTTTCAGGAAAAGTATAATACAATACGGTTCACTTAAGATTGTCATTGCGAGGAACGAAGCAATCGCAGTATTTATTTTTCATAGTTTTTTACCGCCTGGATCATCTTAAGTAAACCGTATTGAAGTATAATATAGCAATCCTAAATCATTATCCTTACCGCGAACATAAATGTGATTTCCCCAAAATCCATCTGTAGGGACACGGCAGTGCCGTGTCCGGGAGACGGCAGTGCCGTGTCCCTACAGAAAATCATTTAGGATTGCTATAGGTTCTTTCCTAAATTTTGGTTTGATGGCGAA
>JBBSNU010000602.1:0-3467 GCA_038260455.1 Chroococcales cyanobacterium
ATATTTCCATTCGAGCTAGATAACTTTCAGAGAGAGGCGATCGCCGCCCTCGATGCAGGTAAATCCGTTGTCGTGTGCGCTCCCACAGGCTCCGGGAAAACGTTAATCGGTGAATACGCCATCCATCAAGCACTTGTCCGGGGGCGGCGCGTCTTCTACACCACTCCCCTAAAAGCTCTCTCCAACCAAAAGCTGCGCGACTTCCGCAGGCAATTTGGAGACGACAGCGTAGGTTTGCTCACGGGCGACATCTCCGTCAATCGAGATGCGCCGATTTTGGTGATGACTACGGAAATATTTCGGAATATGCTCTACGGTACGCCGATCGGAGCAGTCGGCGCTTCCCTCACCGGAGTCGAAACCGTAGTGCTCGACGAATGTCACTACATGAACGATCGCCAGCGCGGTACAGTCTGGGAAGAATCGATCATCTACTGTTCCGGCGAAATTCAACTACTCGCCCTCTCAGCCACCGTCGCCAATAGCGACCAACTCACAGACTGGATTAACAAAGTCCACGGGCCCACAGAGCTAGTCTACTCAGACTTTCGGCCAGTACCCCTGCAATTCCACTTCGCCAATCAAAAAGGCATATTTCCCCTGCTAGACGAAACCGGCAAAAGAGCTAATCCGCGGTTAGTCCCCAAAAAGAAGCAGCAAAAAGCAGAAAGAGGCAGCATTCCCACTCCCAGTTTGACCGATGTTTTGTCGCGGTTGGACGATCGAGATATGCTACCAGCAATCTACTTCATCTTCAGCCGTCGCGGGTGCGACCAAGCAGTCGCAGAAGTCGGAAATTTTTCCCTGGTTAACGAAGCCGAAACCGCCGAACTCAAACGCATCATTGACGATTTTTTACAGCGAAACCCAGAAGCAGAACGCTTAGGTCAAAAAGAAGCACTTTTAAAAGGCATCGCCGCCCACCACGCAGGCATTTTACCCGCTTGGAAAGGCTTAGTAGAAGAACTCTTTGGCAGAGGTTTGATTAAAGTCGTATTTGCCACCGAAACCCTCGCAGCCGGGATTAATATGCCCGCCCGCACCACAGTCATTTCCACCTTGTCCAAGCGCACCGACAAGGGACACCGACTGCTAAACGCTTCAGAATTCCTGCAAATGGCCGGTCGGGCCGGTCGCCGCGGGATGGACGAACTGGGGCACGTTGTCGCAGTTCAGACGCGCTTTGAAGGCGCAAAAGAAGCCTCTTATTTGGCAACAGCCAAGGCTGACCCCCTCGCCAGTCAGTTTACGCCCAGCTACGGCATGGTGCTGAATTTGCTGCAAACTCACACGCTCGATGAAGCTCAAGAGTTAGTAGAGCGCAGTTTCGGTCAATACCTGTCTACCTTGTACTTGCAGCCGCAGCAAGCAGAATTAGACCGACTGGAAACAGAATTGGCGGTGATCGACAAATCCCTGGCGGCCGGAGGTAATGTCTCTAACCTAGAAAAACAACTCGCCGATTACGAAAAATTGCAGGGAAGACTCAAAGAAGACAAACGTTTGCTCAAAATTCTATTGCAGCAAGCAGAAGAAGCGCGAATCAAGGAGATGTCCGTAGCCGTGGCTTTTGCAGTGCTCGGCACCGTTCTGAGTCTCAAAGGCAAGCACGTTCCGACAGCCAAACGATCGCACGCAACCCCCGTGCCCGCAATCTTAATTGCCAAAATCGCAGGTTCGGGCCAAGCACCAAACTTGGTGTGCTTGGGTAAAGACAACCGCTGGTATATCGTCGCCATTAGCGATGTCGCCACCCTCCACGCCGAATTACCACGATTGACTGACGCAGAAACATTGATCCCCCCTGCAGAACTGACTCTGAGACTCGGCCAGTGTCGCTTGGGAACCGAAGAAACAGTGGCAATTGCCCGATCGATCCCAGAATTGCCCGCACCAGAACCGAGCCCGGAGGCGATCGAGCAACTGCAGAAAATCGCAGCCCTAGAAGATAGACTAGAAATTCACCCAGTTTTAGAATGGGGCAATCCCGGTACTTTGCTCAAACGCCAGCGCCGCCGGGAAGAATTGAAAAAAGAAATCCGCAAAAGCGAACAAGACTTAGAAAAGCAGCGAGCTCGCTATTGGGAGCAATTTCTCAACTTAATTGACATCTTGCTAAATTTCGGCTGTTTGGAAAGAGTAATTTCGGCAGATGGAAACCGAGACGACTCCTCCGACAGGTTGGTACCCACAGTTTTGGGCCAAGCCTGCGCCGCCATTCGCGGCGATAACGAACTGTGGCTGGGTTTGTCCCTGATGTCTTCAGAGTTTGACGAACTAGACCCCCACCACCTCGCTGCTGCTTGCGCGGCCTTGGTAACAGAAGTTTCCAGGCCTGACAGTTGGACTCATTACTCGCTGTCTGCGGAAGTTTTGGCACCTTTGGACAATCTGCAAAAAGGCCTGCGCCGCCGCTTGTTTCAAGTACAGTACCGCCACGAAGCTGCAATCCCGATTTGGCTGGAACGGGATATAGTAACTTTGGTTGAACAGTGGGCTCTGGGTGTCGAATGGCTGGAACTGATTAGTCATACGAGTTTGGATGAAGGAGATGTGGTGCGGATTTTGCGCCGGACTTTGGATTTCTTGTCTCAGATTCCTCATGTTCCTCACGTCTCGGATTCTTTGCGGAGGAATGCTTGTCGGGCGATGCAGTTGATCGATCGATTCCCGGTAAATGAAGCTGCAATTCAGTAAAAAAGGTTCGATCGTTCGGACTTTAGTCCGCATTCATACCGATCGATTCCCGGTAAATGAAGCTGCAATTCAGTAAAAAAGGTTCGATCGTTCGGACTTTAGTCCGCATTCATACCGCTGGATTCCCGGTAAATGAAACTGCAATTCAGTAATAAAGGTTTGTAGTGAGGACTTTAGTCCTTCTTAAATGCGGACTAAAGTCCTCACTACGAACCTTTTTTATGACGGTTGTTCGATCGCACACAATTTGAGTTATTGTAGGGTGCGTCGCCGGGGATAAATCCCTAACTAAAATCTACAATCTAACAGCGACGCACCTGTGCTTACAAAAAAGCCAGTGTAAACAAACCAAACACTTCTTTTGTCGCAAAATTTTGTAAAAATGATATTAGTAAAAAAGGTTACTAACTGAATCAACCGGTGCGGTGTGCATCGCCCTACAATAACTATTCATTGCTTCAATCCTCGGACTTCCAGGTAGAGGTAGCTGTCAACTGTCAACTGTCAACTGTCAACTGTCAACTGTCAACTGTCAACTGTCAACTGTCAACTGAATAAGCGGTGTCGTGCGTAATTCTAGTGTCAATGCAACAAATCAAAAAACCTCATCAAACGCCTGAAACCAGCTTTCAGGCTAAAAAAAGTCGCTTTTTCACCTTCCTGCAAAGAGTCTTGATTGGAACTCTAGCGAGTACATTACTAAATACATTCATCCTATTTCCCTCACCCAGTTTCGCCGAAGTAGTTCTGGGCGTTGTTCGCAGTTCCGA
>JBBSNU010000603.1:0-3455 GCA_038260455.1 Chroococcales cyanobacterium
ATCGCTCTTATTCGGACTTGCAAGAGCCACAGTTCCGTAAACCGAAATTCCCGACTCTTGCAATATTTTAATAGCCGATTTAACCGTAATACCGCTAGTGTAAATATCATCAACTAACAGCACTCGATCGCGCGGGCGACGGCCGCGAAAATCTTTCCCCAAAATTAAAGCATCTTTCATTTCAGCTTTTCGCTGCTGTGGTGTCAGAGCGAATAAAGGCTGAGTATTTTTCACCCGCTCCAAACCGTAGCGCTGCAAAGGCAAACCAGTCAACTCGCAAAAACTTTCCGCCAAAAGTTCCGCCTGGTTAAAACCGCGCTGCTTGACCTTTTCTTTGTGCATGGGAATTGGTACAACTGTTAGATTGTCAATAGCTAATTCGGGAAAACTCAGCCAAGATTCTGCCAGCCAGCCGCCGAGAGGTTTGGCTAATTGGGGATTTCCCTCATATTTCAAAGCTGCGATCGCCCGTTTCAGAGTCCCGCCGTACTCGCCCCACACAAAAACCCGTTGCTCTGAATCCCAAAATCGAGCGGGATCTGCTAACTGACATCGCTGAAGTTGCTTGTGACAGTACGGACAAAACTCCCCGGCGGCCGGTCGCTGACAAAGAGGACAGTTAGACTTAAGAAATAGATTGAGCAAAGATTTGACTAATCCCGTCCATTTTCGCTTGTTCATCCTAAAATTGTGGTAAATGATTAATGGGAAAAACTATCAAAATTCAATCAGTTTCCAAGGACAGGCTCTGGGCGTGACAAACCTCTACTGGCTAGACAAAATTCAACCTTCAGACCGAGATGCAGTGGGAGAAAAAGCATTTTATTCGAGCTGTTTGCTCGCTCAAAATCATCCCGTTGTACCGGGTTTTGTCGTGCCGGCTCAAACATTTTGGCAGTTTGTAGAGTCGATCGACTGGCTAGAACCGCTATTTGCTGACTGGCCCCACTCTTCCCTGCACCTGAATGTTGACGATCCCAGACAACTGCAATCGATCGCCCGCAGCATCCGCCACCAAATCCTCGCCAGCAAACTGCCAGATTCACTGCCCTCCACCCTAGAGTCTGCTGTTTCTCAACTCAACTCAAACTCCAAAACCTTAATTTTTCGCCCTTCCCTGACTTCCTGGCACCCGAAAACAGCCGGAATCTTGGAAGATCGGGCAGTACGCGCACAACCAGAAGCCATTGAAGCCGGACTCAAACAAGCTTGGGCAGAACTATTCAGAGCCCGAAGTCTATTTTACTGGCAGCGGTGCGGCCTTACGATACAGCAAATCAATCCTGTAGTTTTGGTGCAGCCTCTCGGCCGAGCGATCGCCGCGGGCGAAGTGAAAATTAAGGCCGGTGTAGCATGGGAAATCCAAGCCACCAGCGGTTTGGGAATGTCCCTCCCCAGGGGAGAAACCATCCCCGATTACTATCAAGTGCAGCCAGAAACAGGCGCAGTTAAATTCCAGCGGCTAGGTTACAAAACATTAGCCTACAATCTCAAAGCCGACGGAGAAAAACCACTCTCCCAACTGCAGCTAGGCAATTTTGCCGCTTTCCAAATTCCCGATTCTCCATTTCTAATTTCTGATTGTGCTGACAGTTGCGTGGAAGTGTTGGCGCTGGAAGAGAAAGCACAAACTGAATATGTTTTAGAAGAATCGCAACTGCAAAAAATTATTGAAGCCAGCAAAAAAATCATCGCCGAATATGAGTCTGATTTAATCTTAGATTGGACGATCGACCAGACAGAAAACAGCGGCGAATCGCAGTTATATTTCACTCAGATTCGTTTTTTGCCAGGGGAAAAAGTCGCGCCGAAACGGGCTGGGGCGATCGCGCACGCGAGAACTCCGGCAATACTCAGAGGTTTGGCCGCCGCCTCGGGAAAAGCCGAAGCAATTGCCCAAGTTATCACTAATTCCCACCCAGAAAACGCTCAATTCTTGGCTGGAGGCATTTTGGTAGCCCGGACAATCGAGCCGCACTGGCTGCCTTGGCTGAAAGTTGCTGCGGGGGTAGTTGCCGAAGAAGGAGGCATGACAGGCCACGGCGCGATTTTAGCGAGAGAGTTGGGGATTCCCGCCGTTGTGGGAGTTGCTGGGGCGACTCGGACGATCGCCTCGGGGGATTCGGTGTTGGTAGACGGCGATAGCGGAGAAGTTTTTGCCACCGCCCGACATTCGGCGATCGACACAGCAGAAAGCAGCCGGCTTGGGGAAACGGCAAACAATGCAGATGAATACAGTACAGCAGCAAAAATGTCAATAGCCAACCACCAATCTTCAACCTCAGATCGATCGTCCAATCCCAGTTTTAAATCTCGATCGGCACAATCTCCCGAATCAGTTTGGGGCGCGCCAACGGCGACTCAACTGCTAGTTAATGTCAGCCAAACAAGTTCGATCGACCGCCTCAAAAATCTGCCAATAGACGGCATCGGATTGCTGCGATCGGAATTGATGGCATTGGAAGCTTTGGACTGTCAAAACCCCAAAATTTGGCTGCAAAACGGCCGCAAATCGGAATTTGTCGATCGCATGGCCGATTGCCTCAGTTTATTTGCTGCGGCAGTTTCGCCGCGGCCGATATTTTATCGCTCTCTCGATTTGCGCGAATCGGGAGCCAACGGCAGTTTTAGTTATACCTTTGAACCGGAGTTATTTGATTGGGAACTGTGCGTGCTTCAAAAAGTCTGCGAGTCAGGCCATACAAATATCAATTTAATTTTGCCTTTCGTGCGCTCTGTTGACGAGTTTGTCTATTGCCGCGAGCGATTAGAAAAAAATTGGAAAAACCGACCGCTCGAATTTGAAATCTGGATGATGGCGGAAGTTCCTTCGGTATTATTTTTATTGCCAGATTATGTAAAAGCCGGAGTTCAAGGAATTTCTATCGGTACTAACGATTTAACTCAATTTTTGTTAGGAATTCACCGCAACTCCGAACAGGTAGCAGGTGGTTTCAACGGGCGCGATCGAGCAGTAATGAAGGCGATCGAACAATTAATCGGACAGGCCAGGGCTGCGGGGATTCCTTGCTCGATTTGCGGCGATGCGCCCGCATTGTATCCTGAGACAGTTGAATCCTTGGTGCGGTGGGGAATTTCGTCTATTTCAGTCAATGTCGATGCTGCTGAACAAACTTGCAGGGCGATCGCCCGCGCCGAACAGCGCTTGCTTTTAGAAGCCGCTCGATCGATACTTAACAATTAACAATTTTCGCGATCGTCAAGGGCGATCGTTATAGATGTATGACGTATTGCGATCGACCATTAATGTTTCCGGTGAGGCCTGGTTTGGGAACCTAATATCGTATCCGGTAGAAACGAAAAGGGAGCATCTCATTTTCGCAAAAAGGATGTTTTTTTACAGTGCGAGCGTGGCCCCGGGCGGGGGTTTACACAAAAGCCCGGGGGGGGGCGGGCGCCGGAAAAGACAAAAAGTGGGTGGACAACCAAAAAAA
>JBBSNU010000604.1:0-3450 GCA_038260455.1 Chroococcales cyanobacterium
CTCAAAGTGATTAAGCGTCAAGCCTATGGATTTGTTAATTTCGACAATTTTCGAGCTCGACTATTAGCTTGCTTTTCTAATTAGTTTTTATTATCACCTCAAACCCAGAAGACCCTATACAAGTTAGCTGCTTTGTCAATACTTTATACTATAACTCGCTCTGACGGGTGTAAGCGAAGCAGGCCGAAGGTATCGCCCCATCCTACATATTCCATTAACCCTCGTGTCACCCAACCTCTGTTTCCACCGACAATTTTATCCATTTCCACCATTTCAAAGTGCGATGATTGCACTCAAGGGCGTGAAGCGTAGCTATCCCGTAGGGCGATCGCCCTATCAAAACTATATTCCAATAGGGTTTACTTAAGACGATCCAGGCGGTAAAAAATTATCAAAAATAAATACTGCGATTGCTTCGTTCCTCGCAATGACAATCTTAAGTGAACCGTATTGAACGATATTCACCCAGTAGCCGTAACCACGAATTGTAATTACACTTAAATAGAGTGTAGCTGTAAATCAATTATATAATTTGAAGGGGATGAAACAAAGCGTCTTGCCAATCTCCGCAATCACGGGATAGACTTTGTTTACCTGACCGCAGAAACACTCTTAATAGGCGATCGCACAAATTCAAGCTACCTCTTTAGAACGGCTAAAAAATTAAGAATAATTTGAGAATCTCCCAGTTAAAAACCGGGAGATTCTCAAATTATAACTTAATGAACTAGCTCGATCGCCCTTTTAGTCAACGCCTCAGCAGTCAACCCATTAAACGCCATCAACTGACCCGCACTAGCAGTAGTTTCCCCCCGCTTCCAAGCGAAAGTATCACGCGGGCAATTGCTGCGGAGCATCACCGGCTCCAACATCCCAGAAGCACCGCCTGTTACGCCAATCAAGGCATCTCCGCCAAACATTTTGGCAAAATTCTCATCGCTCAAAAAGCCGCCGTCAGCTTCCGAACAAGTATCCCAAGCAACATCGCTTGGACGGTACAAGCGGCGGGGATTCACAACAGAAACAATCCGCACTCCAATCCCTTCTGTTTCCAAAAATGCCGCCGCTTCAAACACTGGCATTAAAGTCATGTCGCCCACAACAGCAAACACAACTTTCTTACTTCCCCCTTGATTTTGGGATGCTTGGGGAGAAGCGACTTCGTGCAGCACAATTGCACCGTCTTCCAAACCTTGGCGAGTCTGTTCAAAAGTAGTGCGAATTGGCAGCGGCGACTTGCTCGCAGTAATCACAACTCCCTTATTTCTGGCATTCAAAGCCCACTCGTAACAAGCTTGAATGCTGTTAGCATCCGGTGGGAACAAAGGAAACACATTTCCATTCCGCATCATCGCCGCAAAATAAGCCTCAATTTCCGGGCGTTGGTGCGTCCAACCATTGCGGCCTTGCTCTAAAGCACCTGCCGTAAATAAGGTGACAGTAGCCGGAGTTGGGCGGCGCAATTCTGCCATTGCTTGCGTTACAGTTTGCCAAATTGGTAAACCGTTGATGGCAAAAGATTCGTAGGAACACCACAAACTCCGCGCGCCAAATAGCGACAAACCTACGGCTAAACCCGCGCAAGCATCTTCGCTCAAAGGTTCGTAAACTTGACCGTTGGGCGATTGATTGTACAAGTCATCCGTCGTCGGGTGAATGATTTTCAGAGCTTGGTTGATGTTGGCAATTGCCGATGCTTCATTACCGTCAGCATTGGTGACAAGAAAAGTCCGATCGCACTCGCCGACTTTCGCTACCAAACGTCCCATTGCTGTTGTCGAAATCTTCGAGTCTCCACCAACCGCAAATTCTTCTAAAGGCAATTCGCCCAAATCTGCCAGCGGCAATGTAAACTCAGTAACAACGGTTTTCGCAGCAGGCCCGCCACCAGCGCGCTCGCAATTTGTCCGCACCAACTGCCACGCCTCAGCAGTCAAAGCGCGCTGTTTTAAAGCGCTGATAATGTGCGGAGCATCGAGGGTATCTTTTGGATAAAGATTGTGAGATTTTGCGCCCAATGCGTGCACGCCAGCACCTTTTAACTGTTTGATGATAAACACAGTTAATTTGCCGCCCAGAGCAGATTTTGCTGCTTTGTCAACTCCTTGTAAAACAGCTTTGGTAAATGCCATGCGCTGTTCGAGTGAAAAAGCAGTGCTGTCAACATAAGCTTCCGGTTGATTTTTATCGTCAAATTCCTTAGCATCAACTAAGATAATTTCTTCAAAACCGTTACCTTGCCAATAAGCAATCATTTCAGCATTGGTTTTAGTCGAAACCATGCTGTGATGTTCTTGGGAATATCCGTTCCAAACTAACACGGGTAAAAAGTTAGTAGCCTTGGGATAAGCAGTGTGGAAATGCCCCATGCTGCTCATCGGATAGGGTTCGCCCATGCCGCCGTCGCCCATTGTGAAAGGGAACAGTTTGTCTGGGTGCAAAAGCGCGCCCGCCATTGCGAAATGCTGCCCTTGTCCGAGGGGGCCAGCAGGTGCTAAAAGGCCGGGAATGAAACCGGAAAGATGTCCTAATAAACCGTCTTTTTCGCGGAATTTATCGCGCACTTGCTGCACGTTGACAATTCCCATGTCTTCTAAAGATCGATCGAGAAACATGGCACTATAAAATCCTGGCGCGTGGTGCCCGACTTCGGTGACAATGTTTTTGTGTCCGAGCATCACCAAAGCGGCATAAGCCTCAGCTTGGCTGGCAAAACCGCCGGGATGTCCCGATGCCTTGCTGGCGGTGACTTGCAGCGTCAGGTAGCGCAGGGCATCTGCTCCCAGCATTGTTTGAAAGACGGCGGCGGGATCTGCCGCATCGGCGATCGACTTGCTTCCCTGGGCGATCGCGGGTGCTTTCCCGTAAGTCTCAAAACCCGGCACTGTTTCGGAGAAATACTGGATTCCTTCGCAAAAACTGGGGATGGCTGACGTTGCCTTCGACGTAGTTGCAGTCATGCTTGATACCTGAAAAATTTGGATTAGATTAATTTAATAGTAATTTTATAACTTATTTGTTGCAAAAGATCGTTATTTCTGTTATTGCCAATTATAAATCAAATCATGTCCGATCGACGCTCGTAACAAAAAAGGTTCGTAGTGCGGACTAAAGTCCGCTCCCGGAGTGCGGACTTTAGTCCGCACTACGAACCAACCTTTTTTATATCGCTCAATTTACCGGACACGATATCACTCAAATATCTCAATTTTCCCGATGAGTACGCCCGGAATTTTTATCAGCAAATCAGCACGATTTTGCCCCAAAAAATATTGCCGAACAGATTTTTTTGACAAGTCTTGGAGGGAGCATCTGGTGTTTTGCAAAAAGCATTTTTTTATTATAGTGCGAGCGTGGCCCCCGGCGGGTTGTTAAAAGCGCGAGCGGGGGGGGGCGGAGTGGTTAAAAAATAATTAATTAGCAAAAAACCAAGGCCACCAAGCAACACAC
>JBBSNU010000605.1:0-3444 GCA_038260455.1 Chroococcales cyanobacterium
TGTACTAAGGACTTCAGTCCGGGTTCCATCCCTTACACAATCCACTGCCGAAACCTTAAAAGTAACTCCACCCCTTTCAGTAAACTTAATAGCATTGCCAATTAAATTAATTAAAATTTGCCGCAACTTCTTTTCATCAGCCAATATTGCAGCGGGAAGAGATGAAAGATATTCGCAATTAAAAGCTATATTTTTTTGATCGGCTCGGATGTTAAAAATTGCAGTTATGCTTTGAATAAAATCGAGAAAATTAAACTCTGTTGGTACGAGTTCCATTTTTCTAGCTTCGATTTTAGAAAGGTCTAAAATATCCTCTATCAAAGCTAGCAAATGTTCGCCACAGCGGTGAATAACGCCAATTCCCTCCTGTTGTTGCGCTGATAAATGTTTGTCGCGCTTAAAGATTTGAGCGTAACCTAAAATGCCGTTGAGGGGCGTTCGCAATTCGTGGCTCATGTTAGCTAAAAATTCGCTTTTGGCGCGGCTGGCATCTCGGGCGGTGGCTTCGGCTTTTTGGCGTTCTTGAATTTCTTCGGAAAGCAGGGCATTTTTTTCGTTTAATTCTTGGGTGCGTTCTGTAACTTTTGCTTCTAGGGTAAGGTTGTATTCTGCTAGTTGTTGGTTGGCCGTTGCTAAGTTAGTGTAAAGGCGGGCATTTTCCAGGGCGATCGCAGCTTGGGAAGAAAGCAGTTTTAATACTTCCAAACGATCGGGAGTAAAAGCGCCGGCGATTAAATTGTTTTCTAAATAAAGGATGGCTGTTAATTTGCCTTGATAGACGATCGCCACGCATAACAGCGATTTGGGCTGGTGTTCGATGATGTAGGGGTCGCTGTTAAAAATTGCTTCGCTGCGGGCATCGTGGAGGACAATATCTTCGTGAGTGCGATCGACAAAATTGATTATCGATCGCGGATACGCACCATCCAAGCCCGCGCGCGAAAACACTCGCACATCTGCGCCAACCTTTCCCGCAGCTTCAATGACAAATTCACCGTTTTTTGGCGCGATCAGACACCCTGTTTGGGCCCCGGCATTTTCCAGCAAAATCCGCATCATTTTTGCCAGCAAAGCATCGAGGACAATTTCACCGGAGATAGCAAGAGATGCTTTCATAACTGTTGCGAAATCTAAAGCTTTGTTACTGCCGATAACGGTTGCAAAAGTTGCATTCACAGTCTGGCTGCTACTTGTTAAACTATCGCTTTCCGGCATCTGTACAATTAACTGCGAATATCGTTCCTCCAAATCAGCAACCTTAGCATTCGCACCCCAGCGGATATAACCGTAGTAAGCGTCAGTCATGTAAACCTTGGCAACTTTCTCTCGGCCCGCCAACAGGTAAAACTCAGCAGCTAATTCATTAGCCAAAGCTTCTTCCTGAATGTATCCCTGTTCGGAGGAATGTTGAATTGCGCGATCGTAATAATCCATCGCCCGGTCTTTTTCTCCCAACACCCGCGCTTTTTCTGCCTCGACTAATTCATATTTGTGCTGGTAATTCATCGGTGCGTGGTGCACCCATTTCTGCATTTTTTCCTGATTCGCTGCTACCTGCATCAAATGTTTTTCCTGTTCTGCACTGTCAGCAGTTGGATACACAGCAAGCAGTGCTAGCGAATAGTAAAAATTGTGCGTACCGATCATCATTAAGCCTATTGCTGCTGGTGCATATTCTGCCGCCAAAGATGCGTCAGCAACGGCTTTTTCTGGATTTTTAAATAAGTAATTAAGCAGCAGTTTAGCCAAATAAAACTTAAAAAGTGCCATTTTGTTATTAGTTCTTTGCAGCCTAGGCAACATTTCTTTTCTACTGAAATTTTCACCTATCAAGCGACAACTATTTTCTGGTTTTTTTCGCAAATTTAAAATTATTTGACCCGAAATCTCCAGAAACTCTTTTGCAACTTCTTGTTTTAAATTTTGGACTAAATTAAAGTGATCTGCTTGTTTTTGTGCTACATTGTCTAATGGTTCTCCAATCAAAAATAAACACCAAAAAATGCTATTCGTACAATAAGAAATATATTCTAAATCTCCTGTTTCTAGACCGCTTTGTATCGCCTCGATCAAAGGTGCGATTGTCTCCTTGGCGTGTTCTTTCCAGTGCCGCACAAAAGTGTTAAACATATTATAAACTTTGCATTTCAGTTCTTTAGCATTGAATTGCTCTAATAACTTCAAACCTAGTTGTCCAGAATGATATCCACTGTCTATCTCTCCCAATGCGCCAGCCAGCAACAAGCCATACCAACTATATGCGATCGCCCCAAGTGCTGAATGACCCCGTTTAATCGAAAAATCCACCATTGTGAAGATGATCTGTGATAAGAGTTCTGGTTTTGCGACAAAAACAGGAGAAACAACAGCCGAAAGTATCCGCATTGCGGCCAACTGATAGCTATCAGTCATTACCGGAACATTTTCTAGTTCCTCAAGCTGAGGTAATTTAATCCCAGTCAGACCTTTTGGGGGGATTTCTGACAGGAAAAACCCCAATATTTCCAAAGCTTTTAAACCAGTATCAATGGCTTCAATCATCTGGTTTTGAGACATATAAGACTGGATTTGGAGTTCGTAAACCTTAACTTGGTCGAGCCGGTTTGTCGCGTGTTGCAACACGATATCTGCTAATTCTTGCGATCGCCCAAAGTTAGTATTTAGATATTCAGCCTCCGCTGCTTCTACGTGCAGGTTCAGCGTTAAGTCATAATCCGTCTGCCAACTTGACCCTATACTTACGGCGGACTGAGGGGAATTAATCAGTTCCAAACCGACATTCAAATATCTGACAGCAGCTTCGTAAGCATTGGATGCTTTAGCTTTTTTACCAGCCATCAGATTCAGTTTTGCCAGTTCATCTTTTTTGGATTTTTCTGTGAGTAATTCAACACCGAAATTTAGTTGATTGACAATATCAAAGACATTTTCTTCAATCTCGGAGACGGGAGTATTCTCCAGCAGCAGTTGACCGATTTTTAGGTGCGTTGCTTGCTTGGCCTCATCGGGAATCAAAGAATAAGCTGCTTGCTGTACTCTGTCGTGCAAAAACTTGTAGCCAACCTTCACATCTTGCAGCCCGGACAGCCCGGTTTCCGAACCTTCAAAAACCAGCGGAATTTTGTAATCGTTACTCAGCGGCAAAATTAGACCTGCCTGAAGAGCATCCCAGAGACTTAATGCTGTTTCTTTTTGAGATTTTTCGCTGACAATTGCCAGGACTTCTAAATTAAACCGATTGCCAATACAGGCCGCTAATTTTAAGGCTGACTGCGCTGCGGCGGACAACTTCCGAATATTTCGAGCGATTAACTCTACGACATTGCAGTCAGTAATCCCGATTGCTTGGATGTGCCCGATATCCCACTGCCACCTACTCGATGGAAAATCGTAAACTAACAGTTTTTCTTGATAAAGAGTTCTGATTAACTGATTTAAAAAGAA
>JBBSNU010000606.1:0-3423 GCA_038260455.1 Chroococcales cyanobacterium
ATGATGAATGAAAACGCTTTTCCCGCCACCATCGCCTTCGTAAATCTCATCCTAATTTACAGCGCCCTCACCCAGCTATTCCTATTTGCAAAAATCAAAAACCAGGAAATTTGGGCAGCCTGTACAGTCGGAGGCGCTATCATTTTGCCGCCAATTATTTTATCTATGCTTTCCGTCAATCCCCAAACAGCTCCTTTAATTTGGGTCTTTTCAGTCGTTGGGGGCTCGATTCTGGAGAGCGCGTCAGCACATACCATTTTTCTTTCGATACTCGGCCAGTGGACTGTCTTGGTGCTGATGAATCTGCAATTGAGGCGGCAACTCCGACTCGCAGGCGAATCAGCTTCTAAAGCGCTGCTGAGGGCTTGAAAATGTGAGAATTAAGCCCGATCGCCAATCGTAATCGGTGGGCATTCCTGACCTCAAAAACCCGGTTTCTTTGAGATTTATAGTCAACAAATGCAAAACTCGTAGAAACCGGGTTTGTAGCTATCTTGGGATCAGCAATTAAACTCTCCGAAGTCTTGTTAACTTTGTTGATTTAAAAATCTAATATTTCTCTAATAACACTCTTTAAATCTGTATCAGCGGGACGTTTGGCAAACTGCTCATGACTGTAAATCCAAACGAGTTTAATCGTGCAAGTAGTTGCGTTAACCAAGTACATTAGTCTAATCTGTCCCGAAGCTCCTTTAGCAATCCTAAAATCCAGCTTGTGAAATGTCCATTATTCTGGTAATTTAAGTTTTCCCGCTATAGGCTCATTACGGGAATTATTTGGATACTGGTCATCAATTAATTCTTCTATAACTTTTGAAATCAGTTCAACAAAGCTAGAGCCGTGAGTTTTTGCAAGTTTTTTAAAGGAACGCTTGAAATTGTCGGAAGCTTCAATCGAGAAGGGAGTTGAGCCAGTCATGGACTTCTCCTTTTTTAATACGATTTGATGATTCCGAATCAAAGGTATCCTTCAAAACTTCAGACATTGCTAGTTCGTAGGCGGGGTGCTTGCGCTCTATCAAATCGAGCTTTTGATAACCCAATGCTTTCATGTCTTCGAGAAGAATTGGCTCCGTTGAACTTGCTTGGGGAAGTAGACCTTTACGAGCTTTTTTCCAAGGGAATTCACCGTGAGTCATATTGCTTAATCCATAAGCATGATAACCACTGAAATATCCCCAAATTTCTTCTAAAAGCTCTTGCTTATCAGAGGGAAGCTGCAATAAAGATTCTTTGCTAGGAATAGGTAGCTGGCTAGCTTCAAACTCGCTGTAAAATCTATAAGCAGGAGGACAAACAGGGCCGTAACGCCATGCTTGGATTTCTTCTCCAAAGAAAGGCTCATCATAGAGTGCCAAATGCAAGCTCTGTGAGTAATACAGCAGCTTTTGAAGCTTCATATTAGTCATGTCAGCTTCTATACCATCTTCATAAGCTCTGATAATGAAGTAGCGAGCCAAATTGAGACAGTCGATCATAGCCCCGACCCTCAGTCTAGAACATATACTTTTAGATCGCCAGATTGGCAGCCGATCAATACATACTATTATAATTGAAAGTGAGTCGGGAGAGTAATCTAAAATCGACCGATCGCACAAATGTAGATTCGATCGCCCATCCTAGTTGAGGCCGGGGCGGGTTTATTTAGATTGTTAGTCTGAACGAAAGATTGTTGGTGAACCCGCCCCTACGGAAATTATATGACATCCGGGATTTTTACCCCTTTTACTCTTTAGTCGGCGGAGGCGGACATCGTTTGTGTAGACGCGGTTTCAACCGCCGAGTTTTTTCAGGTTTGTCACTAACTATACTTGCGGCCGCGCCACTGAGTAGGCTGATTTAAAGCAGAAATCAGAATTCGCAAAAACGCCAGCGGATCTGCCAAAGGTGACAGCCAAAACAGCCATTTACCCGACGCCTGAGTGCGATCGTAACTCGGAGCGATCGCCAAACACAAAGCCGATCGCACCGCAACCAAAAATACATTCAATCCCCACAGCCAAAACTGCGGAAACACGCCCACAGCAGGCACAGAACCAGACAATAAATACCACAGGACGATCGGCACCGGCAAACCTTGAACCGCCAGCAACAGCCACAAATCGCCCCAAATTTGAGCGCCAGAAGCAGCATCTTTCAAATCGAGCGATCGCCCCCACTCATTCCAAGTCTCGATCGCCCCCTCATACATCCGCACCTTCAACACCTTCGCCCCATCCAAAAAACCCACCTTAAAGCCCTTAGCAGCAGCATAGCGAGCCAACGTCACATCATCGCAAAAAGAACCTTTTGCCACCTCATAGCCCCCTAAAGCCACCAAAACCTCGCGCTTGCAGAGGAAACACTGACCGTTTGCCATCACCCGTTCCGGCACATCTCCCCCAGTTCCCGTCGGCCCGAACCGATAAACCAAAGTCATTAACAAAGCAGGCTGCAGCCACAACTCCCCCGGATACTTGAGGATAAACTGCGGCGATAGCGAAATCAAATCGTAATTTCCAGCCACCGCCGTCTTCAGCAAACTCGCAATCAAACCCGGATGCGGCTGAGTATCCGCATCTATCCCCAAAATCCACTCGGACTTCTCGGAACTTGCCAAAAAACCCCAATTCAGCGCCCAGGGACGACCAACCCAGCCCGCCGGTAGCGGATCGTCGTTAATCAACCGAAACCGGGGGTCTTTTTCGGCGGCAGCTTTGACTAAATCTCCGGTTCCATCTACCGAATAGCTGTCAACTACGATCGCCTCTCGGAGCTCGTAACTTTGGCGGCTCAATCCTTCTAAACAAGGCGAAATTCGATCGGCTTCGTTCAAAGTCGGCACCACCGCAGTACAAGCGCCTAACAAGTCCAGCGTCGGCGAATCCGGTTCCAGCGGCGGGATGCGTGATGGGCCTTTAATTAACCGCGACATTAAAAGGGCGGCGGCGGGTAATTGTAGCAGCAGGATGGCGACAGGGAGGATGCTTGTCAAGAGATTTGGCATATTAGGGGCGATCTTATGGATTTTAGATTTTAGATTTTAGATTTTAGATTTTAAATTGAAGAATTGGGAATTGGGAATTGGGAATTGGGAATTGTGGGTGGTATTAATTTGAAAAATTTAATCAAATTTTGGATTAAAGCATCTTACAGTAAATTAGGGTGCATCAGCGAAAATTGTCGGAAAAAATTCACAATCTCCAAACTGACGCACGCCTGGAATAAATGGTGTAAACCGAATTAAATTAGGAGTTGAGAGAGTGTCAGGGGGAGCATCTCAGTTTGGCAAAAAGCATTTTTTTTGGGTCTTCTGGGTTTGAGGTGATAATAAAAACTAATTAGAAAAGCAAGCTAATAGTCGAGCTCGAAAATTGTCGAAATTAACAAATCCATAGGCTTGACGCTTAATCACTTTGAGGCGATTGTTGATTCCCTCCATCA
>JBBSNU010000607.1:0-3401 GCA_038260455.1 Chroococcales cyanobacterium
GTCTGCAAAATGGTCAGCAATGGTGATTTTAGGCTTGAGTTTCATAAGAACTAACTCTGCTTAAATGTTTCGTATGTAATCAATAATTATTCTCCAATATACCATATTCTGCTAACATAAGATTTAGATGCGTTCGCCCTGTACTGGAGACTTAGCAGGCAGCGCGATCGTTCAAGATAAAATTAGTGGTGAATTTTTGGTGATCGTCCAAGGAATTGACAGCAGCACACTCACGAAAGAAGAATTCAAAACCTTCGTGCAACCCAGCGGCCCCTACTCTAATTCTACTGGCGATCCAGGCAAGATTGACTCGGGAATTCCCGGATTTGTCGGCCCAGATGGAGATGGCACAATCTCGGCCAATAATAGAGTTAACCCGCGTTTTGTGGCTTGGGCAACGGGATTTGAAAAATATCAACCAGCCCCGGGTGTAGATGCCAGATTTCAAACTCCTGAGAAAACCTTGGGCCCTGTTGCTAGCAAAGATAATTTTATTGACATTGCCTCTCTCGGCGATCTCGATCAAAATCAAATTAGTACCGGAGTCCAACCAGGTCAAATTACCTTAACTTTTAGTTCAGGAATTCGGAATGGTTCTGGTCAAGATTTTGCTGTGTTTGAAAATGGTTTTAATAACTCAGGAGGAGTATTTGGAGAGTTGGCCTATGTAGAGGTTTCCAGCGATGGGAACAACTTTGCTAGATTTAAGAGTGACTCGCTGACTGGTGAACCGGTAAGCAAAGAAGGAGTGTTCGATCCAACTAGCGTTTATAATTTAGCTGGCAAGCACGTCAACAATGCTTTTACAACTGATGCCGGAGAATTTTTAGGTGGTTCCTGGGGAACTCCTTTTGATTTAGAAACATTGGTTAGCGATCCGTTAGTAACTTCGGGTCAAGTGAATCTTAATGCCATTCGTTTTGTGCGAATTGTGGACATTCCCGGCAATGGCAGTTTCAAAGATGCGACTAATAAACCGATTTACGATCCTTGGCAGACTACGCCACCAGTTACGTCTGGCGGCTTTGATTTAGAAGCCATTGGCGTATTCAAAATTATCTAGCTTGATTGATATTTCTCAAACAAATTTATCCTAATTATACCATGAACGCAGCCGCCAGTATAAAGTCTTTTGATGTGCATTGGCAAGACAATTTGTCAGATTATGTGACGGCAATTTGCTGGTCAAAAGATGGGAATCTATTAGCCGCTTGTTCTGCCGCTGGAGAAGTTTTACTCTGGCAAGATATAGAGGCGCAGTCGTTCCTTTTGCGATCGCACGGAAAGACTTCTGCTGACTGTATTGGTTTTTCCTATGATCAGCAATTTTTGGCTGCTGGCGGACAGGATGGGGTTTTGAGGGTTTGGAGTATCAAATCGCTTAAGTTAGTTGCCCAGTTGGAAAATCCGCGCCGGTGGATTGACCAACTCGCGTGGCATCCTACTTGCAATCAAGTTGCTTTTAGTTTGGGTAAAAAAGTTCAAATTTGGGATGCTGAATCCAGAGAGGCGATCGCCGAATTGAATTTTGAAAATTCTTCGATTTTCGGGATCGCTTGGCATCCCGAGGGCAAGCATTTAGCAGCCAGCGGTTCTAAAGGGGTTAAGGTTTGGAATGCCAGACGTTGGGAGGAAGTACCGAGGAGATTAGAAATACCTTCGGCTAGTGCTGCGATCGCCTGGTCTCCTGATGGTACACGAATTGCTGTTGCTAATCTTGATGATAACATTGCTATTGCTAAATTGAGCGACCTCAAACCTGTTTTTATGGGCGGTTTCCCTGGTAAAATCCGGCGATTGGCTTGGTCTGATATTAATACTGAATTGGGAGTGCCGCTGTTAGCAGTTGCTAGCGCTGAGGTAGTGGGAATTTTAGAAAAACAAGTTGATGAATCGGCTGGATGGGATGGCTGGGTGTTAGAGTTTCATTTGGGAATTGTGCAAGATATTGCTTTTCAGTCGGGTACATTTAATTTAGCTTCTGCTGCTGATGATGGTCAAGTTTTGTTGTGGTATGAAGCGCAACAAGTCTCTCAATTTCTGACAGGTGCTAGCAGTGGTTTTTGTTGTTTGGCTTGGCATCCCCAAGGCCATCAACTTGCTGCGGGAGGACAAGCAGGCGAGGTATTTATTTGGAAAAGGGATGATAGCTATTTATAAGCTAGCTGAGGAATATATGTCAGCTATTTTGGATTCAAATTTAACTGTACGGGTGGCAGGATGCCCAGCCCACAAGAGGTTGAAGCAACAGGAGTTAAATCCGCCACAACTTAGGACTTGCGCGTGAACAACATATCCGGTACAATGAGAATCATTATCAGAGCGATCGCCCATACGTTGTAAATCGCACGGGCGTCGATCGCGCGGTGGTTTAGTCTGTAAAGTGCGATCGGGCTAGGGCGTGTTTTCAAACTCCTCCTTGAGATTCAGAGCCCCCGAACTCCCCCTTACAACGGGGGACTTTCCGCCTTTTGCTCCCCCCTTTTTAAGGGGGGCGGGGGGGGATCTAAATCTAGTTCAAACAGGGCCTCTACGATTAATAGATGAGGAACAATGACTAATCTCACTGTACAAACCCCAGATTTAATTTCCGACATCCCCAAAAGAGGAATGCCCGTAACTATAATTACAGGCTTTCTCGGCAGCGGAAAAACCACTTTACTCAATCAAATTCTCAAAAATCGTCAAGACTTAAAAGTTGCAGTTTTAGTTAACGAATTTGGTGATATCAATATCGATTCGCAGCTTCTAATTTCTACCGAAGACGACATGGTAGAACTCAGCAACGGCTGTATTTGCTGCACCATCAATGAAGGATTAGTTGATGCCGTTTACCGAGTATTAGAACGGGAAGACCGCATCGACTGCATGGTGATTGAAACCACCGGAGTTGCCGATCCGCTGCCGATTATCCTGACATTTATCGGCACGGAATTGCGAGATTTGACCCGGTTGGATTCTGTACTTACAGTAGTCGATAGCGAAACATTCACACCAGACCATTTTGACAGCGAAGCAGCTTTTAAACAAGTAGCATTTGCCGATATTGTGCTGCTGAACAAAACCGATTTAGCTCCTCAAGAAAAAGTAGAAGAATTAGAAGCTTACATCAGGACAGTCAAGGAAGGAGCGAGAATTCTCCACTCTCAACACGGTGAAGTTCCTTTACCGTTAATTTTGGGTGTAGAGTTGACCTCAGCCGAGGACTTTAACAATCTTGAAACTGAGGAAAAACACGAACACGAACATCACGAACATCACGAACACCATCACGAACATCACCACGAACATCATCACCACGGACAGGAATCTCACCACTTAGACAATGATGGATTTGTGTCGATATCATTTCAGAGCGATCGACCTTTTGATGTCCACAAATTTCAAGAATTTCTCACCGA
>JBBSNU010000608.1:0-3401 GCA_038260455.1 Chroococcales cyanobacterium
ATATATATTTGTGGTTGCCCGTTAATTTTATCGGGATGGGGTGTGGGCGTTTACATATTTTAATTTTTGGTTGGCTACGGCGAAGTCCGGTCTCCTCTCCCTACTAACAACTAACAACTAACAACTAACAACTAATGACTAATGACTAATGACTAATGACTAATTAAAATCGCTTTACCCAATCTTCACCGACACGAAGTGTCAAGTCAGAATCTATTTCACCAGTAGATGATGCTTCTATTTTACCGTCGCCTAGCACTTTTTGCAGTTGATTTGCTGCTGCTAAATCCCCTTTCTGCACAATAATTTGACTTTGACGCTGCTTGTCGGGCCAATCTTTGACTGTGGATACGTTAGAAAAGCCCTTTTTTCGGAGAAATTCAGCGACGCTTTTGGCGGTTGTCGGTTTGCTAGAAGCGTTTTGGACTGAGATTTTGAGGTTAGTGAGGGAAACTGACTCGCTGGGATTGGGAAATTGCCCTTGGGCAAAATCTGGCGCTACTTGCTGGAAATATTGTGTCATAATCCGATCGCGCCCAGCAGCATCTAAAATCCAATAACTCCTCAAATCCCCTTGTCCTAAGCTAGAACGTCCGGGTAACATCACCATCTTAAAATTATCTCGATCTAATTGCAAACCAAAATTTGTCAGCGTCAAAATTTCCTCAAAATTTAGGTTTGTATCCACATATTTTTGCATCAATCGCACAATTTCCGGCAAGCGCACCAATACAGAAGGACTTTTGAAACTGTTGCGAATAGCTTGAATTAAAGATTGTTGTCGCTGAATGCGGCCGATATCTCCTAAACCGTCGTTGCGAAATCGAGCAAATTGTTCTGCTTGTTCTCCGTTGAGAATTTGCCATCCCTGTGCTAAGTTTATTTTTAACTTTTGGGCCGTATCTGTATAGGACATCGCCCGAGGTACAAATACCTCAACTCCTCCTAACAAATCGACTAATTCCCGAAACGCACCGCTGCTGACTCGCACGTATCTTTCTATTGTCACATTGTTCAAGATAGTGCTAACCACTCGCGTCGCCAAAGCCGCTCCTCCTCTAGCATTAGCTTCGTTAATTTTACTGAATCGAATTCCGGGAATTTGGACTTTAGTATCTCGCGGAACTGAAATCAAATTAATAGATTTATCTCTAGGATCGAGGTGAAATAAGAGTATTGTATCGCTGCGACCTTCAAAGATTTTAGGGGAATTTGCAGCGGTTTCTGGTACGCGGTCAATTCCCAGAATCAAGATATTAACAGGCCGCGACAGGCTGTATGCAGAAGAGTTGGATGAGTTGTAGTTAAAGCCCGCAGCGTCTAGGACTCTACTAATAAATTGCGGTTCCACGGGGGCGAAGAGCGCGGTAATTGCTCCGATTCCTGCGGAAATGGCGGCCGTAAAAATTAGCAAAAATATCCAAAATACATACAGGACTATTTTGGGCTTTGGTCGAGTTTCGCGATCGACTGGTTTAACAAATTTTCGTTTAAAAATCGACAAGTTTTTCATGGACTTGCTGTTAATTATTGCAGTTTTTCAGCTTTGCAGTAAAACTTGGGCGGTGATTCTGGAAAGTATTTTAACAAAGCCGGACACAGCCAGCCTTCAAGATTTTTCGATTCCCACCGATACCAGTTACCGCCGTATTCTGTTTTAAACCACAGCATTTCTGCTTGATATCCGGGAAATGGATTGGCTGAGAATAAGAGTCGGAAACCTCGATCGGCATTGGGAATATCTGCGACGAGTGCTTCAATCATTTGGGGTACTGAACAAACGGTTCTCGGATAAGTCCGAATCTCTCGTCGTCAAAAACCCAGGTATAGCAATCCTAAATGATTTTCTGTAGGGACACGGCAGTGCCGTCTCCCGGACACGGCAGTGCCGTGTCCCTACAGATGGATTTTGGGGAAATCACATTTATGTTCGCGGTAAGGATAATGATTTAGGATTGCTATATGCTGTTCGCGATAGGGGTAAATTACCATCATGGCATTTGACATTGAATTCTCCTTTTTTCATGTCGTTTGTTTGGCCTGGGGAAATGCAAGTTTTGATATATTATATAGCAATCCTAAATGATTTTCTGTAGGGACACGGCACTGCCGTGTCCCTACAGATGGATTTTGGGGAAATCACATTTATGTTCGCGGTAAGGATAATGATTTAGGATTGCTATATTCCAATACGCTTGGGTTAACAGTTGGTATCGCCCGGATATCCCCTTCGCATCCCTTTTAAAAAGCGATTAAATTATCTGGTTTCATCAGTGTCTGTACGCTTGAAATCTGCGGTTAACCCATCACTTGTCAACTCAACCAGCGCCTTAGCCAAATATTCATACTGCGCCAAAGTATTGTAAAACTGAGCGGAAATCCTTACCAACCGCTTGCTAGAATCCGGCCAAGGAATCACCGGGACTTCAATTTTAAAAATCTGCCATAGCGCCTCTTGCAAAGGTGCAATTCCTCCTTTTGCAACCGCATCAGATTTTTCATCAGCCAGCGGTACAACTGCCATTGAACCTACCATTTCATCGGGACAGGGCAGTGGTAAATCTAATTTGTCCGCCAATATTTTTCTTCCGGCCAACGCTAAAGTATGATTTTTTGCCATCAATTCCGGCCAGCCACCCTTCAACAAAGAACCCATAAAATCAATAGCTACGGGTACGCACAAATAGGGACTTGGATCGACTGTTCCCATCCAGTCAAATTCTAATTGAAAGCGCGATTTATCAGTGCGCGGTGAGTTAGCGCCGTGACTGATAGTAGTTGGTCGAATGGTATTTTGCTTGTCGCGCCGCACGTACAAAAAGGCAGCACCTTTCGGCGCGCACAGCCATTTGTGGCAATTTCCAGTATAGTAAGCTGCGCCAATTTCTTCTAAATTCAGCGCTACCATTCCCGGCGCGTGCGCTCCGTCTACCAATACATCCACGCCCCGGTTTGCTAACTCGCCGACTAACTGTTTGATGGGAAATATTAAGCCGGTTTGGCTGACTATATGGTCTAATAAGGCAATTTTTGTTTTGGCAGAAATGCACTTAATTATTGCTTCAATAATTTGTTGGGGCGATTCAATTGGAAATGGGATTTCTGCTACTATTACTTTAGCACCTGTGCGCTCTGCTATAAAATCAAGTGTGTTGCGGCAGGCGTTATATTCCTGATTTGTGGTTAGCAATTCGTCGCCCGGAGCAAAAGTGAGCGATCGCAAAACTGCATTTATTCCGGTTGTAGCATTCGGCACAAAGGCTAAATCTTCCTCACCCGCGCCGATAAATGCGGCTAACTGATTTCTGGCATTATCTAACAGCGGTTCAAATTCTCGCATTAAAAAGCGCAAAGGTTCTCTTTCGAGTTGTTCTCTGAAACTAATTTGCGCGTCGAGTACG
>JBBSNU010000609.1:0-3383 GCA_038260455.1 Chroococcales cyanobacterium
CACCCGCACGCCACGACTCCACATCTCCCGATCTACCCATCTCCCCATAACCCCATCTCCCCAACTCACCATCTCCCCCTCTCCCCATCTCCCCATGTCCCACTCTCCCCATCGCCCCCCTCTCCCCTCCCAGCCTCAAAGAAGCAAAAGTTAACACAAACAAAGCAAGCGCTTACGCTCGCAGAGATCCCCGCCTCTGATAAACTTGATGGCTGGGAGTGCAAAAGAGCACAGGCAAGCATCAGAAGTTGGGAGGATATAGTTCGTGGACAATGTAATCGGTTTAGAGATTATCGAAGTAGTCGAGCAGGCAGCCATCGCTTCCGCTCGCTTGATGGGCAAAGGCGAAAAAGATGAAGCCGATCGCGTAGCTGTAGAAGCCATGCGTGAGCGCATGAACAAAATTCATATGCGCGGCCGCATCGTGATCGGTGAAGGCGAACGCGATGACGCACCCATGCTTTACATCGGCGAACAAGTAGGTATTTGTACCCGCGAAGATGCCAAAGATGTCTGTAACCTAGATGAATTGATCGAAATTGACATCGCCGTTGACCCCTGCGAAGGAACTAACCTAGTTGCTTACGGTCAAAACGGTTCGATGGCAGTTTTGGCAATCTCTGAAAAAGGAGGCTTGTTTGCTGCACCGGATTTCTATATGAACAAATTGGCTGCTCCCGCGGCTGCTAAGAATCATGTAGATATTCGCAAAACGCCAACCGAAAACCTCAAAATTATCTCTGATTGCCTCGGCCGCAGTATTGAAGATTTGGTAGTGGTGGTGATGGATCGCCCCCGGCACAAAGATTTAATTAATGAAATTCGGCAAGCAGGTTCAAGAGTTCGACTGATCAGCGACGGCGACGTTTCTGCAGCGATTTCTTGCGCGTTTTCTGGTTCCAACATCCACGCGCTGATGGGTATTGGCGCAGCACCAGAAGGTGTGATTTCCGCAGCAGCAATGCGCTGCTTGGGCGGTCACTTCCAAGGGCAGTTAATTTACGATCCGGCTGTTGTCAAAACTGGTTTGATCGGTGAAAGCAAAGAAAGCAATATCGCCCGTCTGACAGAAATGGGCATCACAGACCCAGACAAGATTTACAATGCTGAAGAATTGGCATCTGGAGAAACTGTTCTGTTTGCAGCTTGCGGAATTACTCCCGGAACGCTGATGGATGGAGTTCGCTTCTTTGGCGGCGGCGCTCGCACTGAGAGCTTGGTAATTTCTTCTCAGTCGAAAACTGCTCGGTTTGTGGATACAATCCATATGTTTGACCAGCCGAAATCTCTGCAATTGAAGTAGTTATTAGTCAATAGTCATCAGTCATCAGTCATTAGCGCTAAACTAAGGACTAATGATTGATGACTATTGACCGATAGAAAATAAATAGTGACAAATCACAGATATGAATATTGCAGTCGTAGGTCTCAGCCACAAAACAGCGCCGGTTGAAGTTCGCGAAAAACTTAGCATCCCAGAGCAGAAGATTGAAGCGGCGATCGCCCAATTGCGCGGCTACCCCCACATTCAAGAAGTTGCCATCCTCAGCACTTGCAACCGCTTAGAAATTTATATTGTTACCAGCGAGTCGGAGCCTGGTGTGCGAGAGGTGATTCAGTTTCTTTCCGAATGCAGCAAAGTTCCCTTGCTATCTTTGCGCCCTCACCTGTTTATTTTGCTGCACGAAGATGCGGTGATGCACTTGATGCGAGTTGCTTCGGGCCTCGATAGTTTGGTGCTGGGAGAAGGACAAATTTTGGCTCAGGTGAAACAAACTCACAAACTCGCCCAACAGTACAAAGGTGTGGGCAGAATTTTAGAGCGTTTGTTCAAGCAAGCTCTCACAGCAGGGAAGCGAGTTCGCACCGAAACTAGCATCGGTACGGGTGCGGTGTCCATTAGTTCGGCGGCGGCAGAATTGGCTCAATTGAAAGGTCAGCATTTAGCTAGCAGCCGCATTGCGATTATCGGTGCTGGTAAAATGTCGCGGCTTTTGGTGCAGCATTTGCTCTCGAAAGGAGCTAGCCATATTGCGATCGTCAATCGATCGGTGCGTGGCGGCCAGGAGTTAGCCAATCACTTTAAAGATGCCCAATTGCACCTGTATCTGCTCACGGAAATGATGCAGGTAATTGCAGATTCTGATTTGGTTTTTACCTGTACGGCTGCTACAGATCCGCTGTTAAATAAAGCTAAATTAGAAGCTGTTTTAATCATGAGCCGCCCTTTGATGTTGGTGGACATTTCAGTGCCGCGCAACGTTGACTCGGATGCGAAGGAACTCGCTAATGTCAAGTCGTTTAATGTGGACGACTTGAAAGCAGTGGTAGCTCAAAATCACGAAAGCCGCCGCAAAATGGCAATGGAAGCTCAGGGCTTGCTGGAACAGGAAGTAGAGGCTTTTGATGTCTGGTGGCGCAGTCTGGAAACTGTTCCTACTATTAGCTGTTTGCGGGATAAGATAGAATTGATTCGGGAACAAGAGTTAGAAAAAGCTTTATCGCGTCTGGGCTCTGAATTTTCGGAGAAACATCAAGATGTGATTGAATCTTTAACAAGGGGGATTGTGAATAAGATTTTGCACGATCCGATGGTACAGTTGCGCGCTCAGCAGGATATTGATGCACGCAGGCAAGCCATGCAGACTTTGCAAACGCTGTTTAATTTGGATGTGGATGTCAATCAGCAGTACAGCTAGTTGCGGGTTTTTCGATTCAAATTTCGATTCAAATTCGGTTAAGTACACGTTGTTTTTTTTGGGACACGGCATTTGTTTATTGGTGTTAAGTTAATTCTGAAATCCTTTGTATCTCTCGTTTGTCGCCGAGTCTAAATCCCCTCTAGCCCTCCTTAATAAGGGGGGACAAGATTCCTCTCAAAGTCAACCCCTACTCCCCTTTTTAAGCGGGGACAAGGGGAGCATCTCCCGCATCGCAAAAAGGATGTTTTTTACAGTGCGAGCTTAAGAGCTCGCGTGCTGTGTAAAGCACGCGAGATCGCTTAGGCGATCGCACTACAAATGCAAAATACAGATGCACCCGGGGACAAGAGCGCTCAAAGTGTGTCTTTTTAAGGGAGATTTAGGGGGATCGGGCTTCGGCTAAAAACAAAATTTCTCAGGAATTTTAGTTTTAAGTTGATACCGACGGATAATGCTGTGTCCTTATTGGTAGCTCGTTTTTATGTATTTAAGAAGGCGAATTTCTCAACTAATTTTATTGCTTGTAGCGCTGTGGTTAATTTTTGAATTTTCCTCGCGCGTTGTGGCAGAAATTCTCTGGTTTCAGGAGGTTGGATATCTTCAGGTTTTGCTGTTAAAGCTGACAACTCAAGGGTTGCTGGGGACGATCGCAATTACGGTTTCTTCTGCCTTTTTGCTGGG
>JBBSNU010000610.1:0-3383 GCA_038260455.1 Chroococcales cyanobacterium
TATAAGGGGGGGGCTAAGACTTCATCCATAGCATATCTTTAGAAAAATGGTATAACCCTTAAGAATGGGGGGACAAGACTCTTCTCAAAGTCCCCCTTCTTAAGGGGGATTTAGGGGGATCTCCAGGGTATAAATAGTGTTAAGTGAACCGTATTGCTCTATATGTCAAAATTGATATCAGTCATGGACGCACTGCGACTAAAGAAACCGGGTTTTTTACCGGCACTTCCGGCTGCAAGCAATCGTTTTCTCAAAAAATCCGGTTTCTACCCACCTGTGCATAAAGTCCTAATTCAAAACAAGTCTAGTTGACCAATAACACAAAACGGACATACCATAAATCTGCCTAAAGTGATAGTAGTCTGCAGACATATTTGTACACTTCCAACTGTAGGGGGATGCTTTAGCTCGTCAATAAAGCGATGCTTGCCATTGGGGGCACGAATCTAAAACTATATAATTAGTCAACTCGCGCCAACGATCGCGCGCACCCACCCTTTAACGAGGCATATACTATGTATCAAAATTTTCCAATAAATCCAGAAATGTATAACATCGGGTTCTTGCTGGCCCAAGTGCCAGTAGAACAGACTCCAATCACAGGCACAATAGTAGAAGAAACAGCACTCCTCTATTCCGGGCCGCAATTTTTTATCGCCCTAATCGCTGGAGTCGTTCTAGCCTGCGCTTTCCAACTGTTGCTAACAAATTTATCGGTAGCCGCGGGCCTTTCCTATATCGGACAATCCCACGATGACGAACACCGCTCGGATAGCAGCAGCCCGCCAGTGCGCCACATCGGCAGCAAAGTCGGCACTTGGACGCTAATCACCGTCACCGTCGCCCTATTCTTCGCTTGCTTGCTAGCAGTAAAGCTCAGCTTGATTAGCAATCCAGGTTTAGGTGCGATCGTCGGTTTAGTTGTCTGGGCTACCTATTTCTCGCTACTCGTCTGGGTGAGCTCCACCACCGTCGGTTCCCTGATCGGTTCCGTCGTCAACACCGCGACATCCGGCGTTCAAGCGATTTTCGGCACCGCAGCCGCAGCCCTCGGCGCGCAAGCAGCTAGCAACCAAGTAGTGGCCACAGCCAAAGCAGCAGCCGCCGCAGTGGGACACGAACTCGGTAGCGCGATCGACCCCACAAGCTTGCGGGAAAACGTCGAAGACTACATTCAAAGCCTCAAACCGCCGGAATTAGACATCAAAGCGATGCGCGGCGAGTTTGAAAAATTGCTCAACGATCCGCAACTCAAGACGATTGCTGGCGAAAATTTGCCGAATCTCGATCGCCAAACTCTAGTAGATTTAGTAAGTTCGCGATCGGACTTATCAAAACGCGATGTCAACCGGATTGTAGACCAACTCCAAGATGCTTGGAAACAAGTAGAAAAACAAGGGCCAAAATCAGACGGCATCGGCCAATTGGTAGATTATCTCAAATCTGCAAAATCGGGAGATTTGCTCTCAGAGCAACTGACAAGTAGGGTAGAACAAGCCCTCAGCAGTCTGGGCGGTCAAAATTCGGGACAAAGCTCCACCATGAAGTCCCAAGCAACGACAATGGCAGTCAATGCTTTAATGGGAATAGTTTTGGGCCGCACAGATATTTCCGATTTCGATGTAGAAAAAGTAGTCGGTCAGCTAAAAACAGCTAAAGACAAAGTTAGCGCCCAAGCTGATAAAGTTACCGCTCAAGTCAAAGGCGAACCAGAAACTTACAGCCCGATCCGCGCCGATGTAGAAAACTACTTGCTCAACACTTATTCGTGGCAAATGAACCCGCAAGCGATCGAGCGCGAATTTCGTGACGTGCTCTACGATCCTACGGCAGATCCTGGAACCGTGCACCGCGAATTAGAAAAACTCAATAAGTCTAAGTTTGCGGAAATTCTCGCGAGTCGTGGCGTTTTGACCCAAGACAAAATTAAAGAAATTTCCCAGGATTTAGAAGGAATAAGACAGCGAGTTTTAGAAACCGTTATTTTTGCTGAAGAGCAAGAAAAAGTTCGGGACTTGCAGTGGCGGGTGGAAACTTATTTGAAGCTGACCCCGAAAGAGGAAATGACAGCAGCAGGTATCGGGAGCGATTTCAAAAAAATCTTAGATGATTCCGATGCTACTTACGAACAATTGCGCGATCGGCTTTCTCCTTACACCCGCGACAGTTTTGTGCAAATTCTCAGAGGCCGCGAAAACTTCGGCTTCCAGGAAGTAGAACAGATTGTCAACGAGTTGGAAAGGACGCGAGATGTCGCTTTAGCAGATGCTAAAGGTGTGCAAGAAGCCGCGCAAGTCCGACTAGACAATCAGTGGCAAAAAGTACAAGAATACTTGCAGTCTACGGGCAAATCAGAACTCAATCCCGAAGGCATCAAGCGCGATTTAAAAACGCTGCTGGACAACCCGGAAGCGGGAATGTGGGCGCTCAGAGCTAGAGCTTCTCGGTTCGATCGCGATACTTTGGTAAAATTGCTATCTCAGCGGAAAGACTTCAGCGAAAACCAAGTAAACGAGCTTCTCGACAGCGCCGATGAAACTTGGCACAGCGCGCTCCAAGCACCGCAAAAGCTGGCAGAAAAAGCTAAGGATCAGTACGACCAAACGACCACCGCCCTCGCAGATTACCTCCGCAATACTGGCAAATCAGAACTCAATCCTGAAGGGATTCAGCGCGATTTGACGAAACTGATGGAAAATCCCAAAGAAGGGGCTTTAGCGCTGCGCGGCCGCCTGTCTCAGCTCGATCGCGATACTTTGGTAAAACTGCTTTCTCAGAGACAAGATTTGACCGAGGAACAAGTCAATCAAATTATCGACCAAGTGCAGGAAACTCTGGGATCGATCGTGAAAGCGCCTCGCCGTTTGGCGAAGCGGGTGCAAACCCAAGTGCATGATTTTCAGAGCGTTTTAGAGGATTATTTGCGAAATTCGGGCAAGGATGAATTAAATCCCGAAGCCATCAAGCGCGACTTGCAACTGCTGCTGCACGACCCAAAAGTCGGCGCTTACAGCTTGGGCGAGCGTCTGTCGCACATCGATCGAGAAACTATGATTTCTCTGCTGTCTCAGCGGCCGGATATTTCTGAAGCAGAAGCGGCTCGGATTGTCGATCAAATTTTGTCGGTGCGCGACCAATTCGCACTGCAAATCCAGAAAATTCAGGAGGGCATTCAATCTGTAATTGACGGAGTTCTCGGAAAAGTTCGGGATTACCTCAATTCGCTCGATCGCCCTGAACTCAATTATGAAGGGATTACGCGGGAGGTGCGTCAATTATTTGACGATCCGCAAGCCGGATTTGATGCTTTGCGCGATCGGCTAGGTCATTTCAACCGCGATACTTTAGTAGCACTAATGAGTTCCCGCGAGGACATTTCCGAA
>JBBSNU010000611.1:0-3379 GCA_038260455.1 Chroococcales cyanobacterium
CTACAATATACTATTGTTTTTTTTGGCAATCACCTACTTATACTCAAGAGGGGGGGTTTTGCTTTTATCCGATCGCTTATATCCTAGATTTTTAGCTAAACCCGCCCCTACAATATACTATTGTTTTTTTTGGCAATCACCTACTTATACTCAAGAGGGGGGGTTTTGCTTTTATCCGATCGCTTATATCCTAGATTTTTAGCTAAACCCGCCCCTACAATATACTATTGTTTTTTTTTGGCAATGACCTACTTATACTCAACTTTAATTTTAACACTCAATGTTTAATTCACCATTTGGGCGATCGCCTCAATAAGGCTGTAGCTGCCTCACTGTCGAGTGGTTTAGAGAAAAAGTACCCCTGACCGTACTCGCAGCCGATCGCCCGCATTTGAGCCAATTGCACGGCGGTTTCGACACCTTCTGCCACTACCTCCATCCCCAAACTGCGGGCCAGCATGACGATCGCCCGCACGATTTCCAAATTTTCCCCAGCAGAGCCGATGCGAGTGAGAAAAGAGCGATCGACCTTCAAAATATTAATCGGGAACTTGTGCAAATAACTCAGAGACGAATAACCAGTGCCGAAATCATCAATACACAGCCCGATTCCCAACTCTCTCAAGTGCGAAAGCATCGCCGCCGCCGCTTCCCCATCTTCCATCACCACAGTCTCAGTAATCTCCAACTTCAAACAGCGAGCATCAACACCCGTTTCCAGCAAAACTTGCTTAATTTGCTCGATCGAATCCACTGCCGAAAACTGTCTCCCCGAAAGATTTACGGCTACCGTCAGCCGCGAATTTCCCACAGGTAAATTCAAACTTTGCCACTGAATAATTTGGCGGCAGCTTTCATTCAAAACCCACAAACCCAAAGGCATAATTAAGCCTGTTTCCTCAGCCATCGCAATAAATTCCATCGGGGAAACCAAACCCCGTTCCGGGTGCAGCCAGCGCACCAGCGCCTCAAATCCAATAACTGAGCCGCTTTTTAAACAAACGATCGGCTGATAATAAACAGTAAAAGGACATTCCAATTTAAGAGGAGTAGCCAATTGTGATTTCAGACGCTCCCGCAGGCGATCGATTTCGGATAAAGGAGAGTTTTCCCCCACCAGCCCACCTCCGAAATTCACAATTGAATATGTCAAATTCAGTTCTTCGATCGACTCCCGAAAATCGTGTTCCAAGTGCATCAAAGCCACAGCCCGAGTGTGCATCGCACTCGTAAACACTTCGTAGCGAGCTTTACCGAGAGCTTTTGCCCGGTACATCGCAATATCAGCATCGCGCAAAATATCTCCAGGTAACTGATATTTTTCGGTACTCAAAGCAATGCCGATACTAGCAGTAATTAAAACTTTATGACCTTCCAAATAAATCGGTCGTTCGATCGCCTTAAGAATTCCCTTTGCTTGGGCGATGGCTTCATCAACACCTTGAATTTCTTCCAGCAAAATCACAAACTCATCTCCCCCCAGACGGGCCGCCGTATCGCCAGGGCGCAAACAAGTCAAGAGACGGCGGGCCACAGCCACCAACAGCCGATCGCCAGTCCCGTGTCCCTGGCTGTCATTAATCACCTTAAACCTGTCCAAATCCAGAAACAGCACCGCAAACTGATAGCTCGGATGCCGTTTGACGCGGGCAAAAGCTTGCCCCAACCTGTCAATCAACAAAGCGCGGTTCGGCAACTCTGTCAGCGCGTCATGAAAAGCATCGTGCAACAATTGGTCTTCAGCCACCTTGCGCTCAGTCACGTCGTGACAGTTGACGACAATTCCCCGCACCGAAGGTTCCCCAAGCAAATTCGTCGCCACCGCTTCCAAAACGCACCAGAAACCGTCCTTGTGCCACACTCGGTATTCCGCCAATCCCAGGCCAATTCTCGGCATTTCGATGACACCTTGGAAAACTTGAGCCACCATCGGCAATTCATCGGGGTGAATCAAGTCAAATACAGAGCGGCCGAGCACTTCCGCCGTCGGATAGCCCAAAATCCGCTCTAGGGAAGGAGAGACATAGCGGCAAAAGCCTTTGTCGTCGAGAATTACAATAATATCTCTAGCATTTTCAATGAGCGATCGAAAACGCTTCTCGCTTTGCCGCAGTTCTTGTTCCGTGCGCTTGCGATCGGTAATGTCGGTATTCATGTAAATCAGACCGACAATTTTCCCCGTGGGGTCTTTAATAGCATCGGCCCGCAGCAGCACTTGCACAATTTCGCCGCTTTTTGTGCGGTTGGTAACTTCACCAGACCAAGAATAACCTCGGGCGATCGTGTCCAGTACCTCAGTAGCGACGGCGGAGTCTGCAAAAACTGTCGGTATACCTCCAGCGAGTTTCAATTCCTCTGCGGTGTCCCATTCAAATAGCTGAGAAAACGCTTGATTTTGATAAATGTGAGTGCCGTTGGCATCACTCATGCCGATCGCGTCGCTCGAACTTTCCACCGCCTTGCGAGTCAGCACCAGAGCTTCTTCTGCCAGCTTGCGCTCGGTAATGTCAATCCCTACCAGACAAGCAGCGTTCCCCCGATCGTACTTTTGAGCCACAATCAAATAATGTCCCGCCGACTGTCCGCCGTCGGTTTTCACCTTAGCGCTGAGTTCTTTAATCGCTTCCGTAGCGTCGCCGGCAAAAAACTCCACCACAAAAGAATGAAAATCCTCGCTCGCGCCCAGAAAACCGATATCTTGACCGACAAAAGCCGACGGCGGCAAACCGTGCAGTTTGGCTAAGTGCTGGTTAACCCCCAAATAGCGCAAATCCGAGCTAAGCCAAGACACTGTTCCCGGAACTGCTTCCAAAATCGTTTGCAGTTGGTCGTTAGTTTGCTGCAAAGCTTCCTGCACTTCGATGCGTTCGGACAAGTCCGACTGAACACCTACGAAGTGAGTCAAATTACCGCTGTCGTCTCGCAGGGGAGATAGGGACAATTTGTTCCAAAAAGGAGTGCCGTCTTTGCGATAATTTTTGATTGTTGCCTGGATTTCTCGACCTTGGCGCAAGGCGTCGCGGATCTTAGCTACGGTAGTGCGATCGGTATCGGGGCCTTGCAAAAATCGGCAGTTGCGCCCCAAGACTTCATCGGCGCAGTAACCCGTGATCCGCTCAAAGGCCCGATTGCAATAAATTATGGGACAGTCTGGTGCAATGGCATCTGCAATGATAATAGCGTTGCTAGTAGCTGCCAAAGCTCGATCGCGAAGCCACAGGGGATCTGAGGCCGTATGGCGATCGGCCGCACTTTCCACTTCACCTAAATTAGAAATTGACTGGTTCTCCCGATCTCCCATCAGCCGAACTTTCAAGCAAACCTTTACAATTTCCGAGTTGTTTCTTACTCTAACGTTTTTCAGGACTCGCGCAACGTA
>JBBSNU010000612.1:0-3378 GCA_038260455.1 Chroococcales cyanobacterium
AATCTCAATCCTGACTTTGTAGAAGCTTATATTTACCGTGCTTATGCTCGAACTGGAACTGGAGATAACCACGGGGGAGTAGAAGATTTTCAGAAAGCTATAGATATCTACAGGGCTAGAGGACAATCGCAAATAGCTGATCTGCTTTTAGTCCCATTGAGTTCGCTCCAAAATGAAATTAGGTTTGACCAGGAAGACCAGAGTCAACCGGAAGTTGAGGATGAGCCGGAAGGTAAATAAGTAACCTGCTGATTCAGAATTAACTAGCAATCAATTTTTTAAATTTTCAAAACCAAAGAAACCGGGTTTTTTGCTGCTTCTGCCATTTGTAATTTATTCTCGCAAAAAAACCCGGTTTCTGACCACCCGCTGCGACAGTGAGAAACCGGGTTTTTTACCGTTGTGGCGGGTGGAAGCGAAGAGGCTCGAAAAAACCCGGTTTCTGGGCCGTCGCGCGCAAGTCATGTTTAAGCATAAGGCACCGGATCTTGCAACCCCAATTCTTCAAAAGCCGCCAGCCGCAGCCGACAAGAATCGCAAACGCCACACGCAGTTTCGCCGCCTGCATAACAAGACCAAGTTTGCTCCCAAGGTACTCCCAAATTGTTCCCCAATTCAATAATTTCTGTTTTTTTAAGTTCGATCAAAGGTGTTACAATATTAATAGCTTCTCCTTCTCTTCCCTGCTTCGTTCCTAAGCGAAATACTTCCTGCATTGCTTGGATGTAATCGAGGCGACAGTCGGGATAGCCGGAATAATCTAAAGCGTTGACTCCAATGTAAATCCTCTGAGCTCCTAGAGTTTCGGCGTAGGCGAGGGCAAAACTGAGAAAAATGGTATTTCTAGCTGGAACGTAGGTAATGGGGATGTTTTGCGACATTTCTGCTAGGTTGCGATCGATCGGCAATTCCATCTGATTGTCCGTCAAAGCCGAACCGCCCCACAGCGTCAAGTCAAAGTTTACCACCTGATGCGCCTTAACATTCGCTGAAAGTGCGATCGCCCGTGCTGATTCCAACTCCCGCCGATGTCTTTGTTGGTAGTCAAAGGAAATCGCGTAACATTCGCAGCCGTCGGCTTTGGCTTGATATAAAACTGTTGAGGAATCTAGCCCTCCCGACAATAAAATAACTGCTTTCACAAAAAAACACCCTCGATCGCATCAGCGTTTATATTTATATCAAATTCTTTGTCAGTTGACAAGATGGCACTTTTCAAGAATCCGTTGTGAAAGAAATTTTTTTTGAACGAACCGCGAAGACGCAAAGGACACGAAGTTCGGCCGCGGATGCAAGTAACGGATGTAACGGATGTTTTGAAGGTAATTTTTTAACCCATCGCGAAAACGCTTATGACACAAAGAAGAAGAAATGAAGGGAAGGAAAGAGAAGTTAGGTGTGCATTCTGCATTTTACCTAATACCATTTTTCTAAAGATGTGCTGATGAAGTCTTAGCCCCCCCTTACTAAGGGGGGGTTGGGGGGGTAATATCTAGCGCTACTTTATGAAATTGGTATAACTTGCAACAAATCGTCTAGTTCGCGGTAATCCGGCAAAGTTGTATCAATTTCTCTACCATGCCGCAAAACTGTGCGATCGCGCTGCGACCTAGATAACAATTCGCTGAAATTCCGCGCCTTAAATAAAATCAAGTCTGCGGGTAAACCAACTCCTATTCGTCCTAAATTCGGCAATCCCATTAAATCTGCTGGTGTTGTTGTGACTGTGCGCGGCCAATCTTCCCAAGGCCTGTCTAAATGGGCGATGCGGACTGACATATTAAAGACTTCTAAAACATCGTGATCGCCAAATCCGTAAAACGGATCGCGACAGTTATCGCTAGCAACTGTGACGGGAATTCCTGCTGCTTTGAGTTCGTGCAGCAATGTCACTCCCCGCCAGCGCGGTGTACGCCCAGATTGTCTGTCTTGCAAATAAAGGTTGCACATCGGTAAGCTGACAATGCCAATATTTGCTTGCTTGACTAATGTCAAAGTTTCTGTTACCAATTCAGGCTGTTGTACTGCTAAACTACAGCAATGTCCGCAGATTATTTGACCTGCAAATTCATGCCTAATAGCTGTTTTTGCGACTTCCCGCAATGTTGTTGATTCTGGATCTTTGTTTTCGTCGGTGTGGAAGTCGAGGTTTAAACCGCGTTCTTGGGCTAAGCTGAAAACGCGATCGAGTTGTTTGTCTAAATCCGGGTTCATGTAGGCGACTCCGCCGAGGATGCCGCCGATTTGGGCAATTCTGTCTGCTAATTTTTCGCCGGCGGGTGTCAGGTAATAGTCGAGGGAAACCAGGGAAACTGCTTGCAAGATCAGCCGATCGCTCCATTCGGCTTGCAAAGCTTCAAATACTGCTAAACTAACGGTTCCCTGTTCGCCCGCGCTGTCGATGTGAGTGCGGATGGCTTTGGTGCCGTGGGCGTAGCTGCACTGGAGGCCGAACTGCATCCGCCTGTAAATATCCTCTGCATTCCAGTGTTTTTCGGCATCAGCGCGCACAGTCTCCAGCGCACCTGCAAAAGTTCCATCGGGATTGGGCGATCGTTCCCAAATGTGGCCTTTGTCTAAATGCGTGTGCATATCCAGAAAGCAAGGGAAAATTAAGCCTCCTTGCAAGTCTACAATTGGAATATCTCGAAGTTGCGATAAAGGTTCCGTATTTGTGGGGATGATTTGGGCGATCGCACCCGCTGCAATTTCCAAATCCACCAAACAAAAATTGTTCTCACTCCCCGTTGTCGCCACAGTAGAAGCTGACGGGGCGATCGATTTCATCTCTAGCAGAGACAGGGGGACGCGAGCATTTTTGAGCAAATAATTAGATGTACTTGGCAACATTAACTTTGTGAGGTAGAATTTTATCTAAAATTGATCGCTACCAGTTCTAAATATAGCAATTATTGCCATATTTGGGAACTTTTTTATTTCTCTCTTTCCCTTTTACTCTCTTTTTTCCTCCTCTGCGGCCTCTGCGCCCTCTGCGGTTAGTAAAAAAATATCATTCACAAATGAAATATAATTGCTAGAGAAGATTTCGATGAAATTGGATATATCGGATACTTCCGCAGACACAATTCTGTTGTTACAATCGATAATTGTTTAAAATTGCCCAAGCCAGAGCCAAAAACAACTGTGTCACAACCCAAGCATATAGTTTTAACATCCCATCCCGACAGATCCGGCACAAAACCAATTCCCATTTATTGGGGAGAAATCGATCCCCTGAAACGGGGGCCCGTGATTGGCAGCCTCAGCGAATCTTCTCACCGGAATGCGATCGGCACTCATTCGGGTTCCTATTCTGTTTATCGAGCGCTAGCAGTTGCTTCGGGCGCACTTCAAGCCGATCACCGCCCCGATTTTACT
>JBBSNU010000613.1:0-3377 GCA_038260455.1 Chroococcales cyanobacterium
CCGGAAATGTGAGCTAGCACGTTAAACCCATTATCTAGGTCAACGCGAAACATCGCATTGGGGAGGGAATCCACCACTGTCCCTTCCATTTCAATTAAATCTTGCTTAGACAATTTGGTATTTACCTCAACTTTACATTTGATTAACTAGGAGTGTCCCGGTGTTGGCTTCAAAACCTATTTACCGAGTAAGGATCTGCCGATTTTAGATTTTAGATTTTAGATTTTAGATTGACTCCACAGAGGAATCAAACGAGCAGGAACTGCGGTCTAAAATTTGGGATCGCGACGATAATTGTCGGTGGCTTGTATCCGTTTTGGGCGGGTTGAAGGCGAACGGGGCAATAATTCGGGCGACTCGATCGACTGCTTGACTCTAATTAACTCCTTGCTTCAGCTTTACTAGAGTAAAGTTGTCGCAAGTATAATCGAGTTCAATCCTGTTTCTCGTAACCCTCACAAAACTCGATCGCACAAAAAGCTCCTAGTTAACATATCTTAGCAAAATTTGGTGAGTAACAAGCTCTATTGAGAGGGTTCAAGAGTCGCCAGAGAGAGCTTGTTGCAGTTCTGCGGTGACTAATCCCATGTCGCGATCGCCATCAACCGCAACTAACTGTTCGCGAGCGCTGTAAAAATCAATCAAAGGCTCAGTTTGTTCGCGATAAACTTGCAACCGGCGGCGGATCGTCTCCTCATTGTCATCCTGGCGGCCCCGCGACAGCAGGCGAGTCACCAAAATGTTGTCAGGTACGTCCAAATTGACAGCTCTGAGAGCGCAGTTTTTTCCAGACGTACTTCCCTCTAGACCAACATCACAGAGCAGTTTGTCAAAAAACGCTGCCTGTGCCACAGTGCGGGGAAAGCCGTCGAGAATCCAGCCTGCAGTTGCATCTGGTTGATTCATGCGTTCTTGGACGATATCCATCAATAACTGGTCGGGAACCAACTCACCAGCATCCATGTAGGCTTTCGCCTGTAGGCCCAAGGCTGTTTTCGCCACCACGCAGGCGCGCAGGATGTCACCCGTAGAAATGTGCGGTATTTTCCACAGAGCGGCTAATATCTGAGCCTGAGTTCCCTTACCTGCCCCTGGAGGCCCCATAAAAATCAGTTGCATTGCGATTACTTCACCATTCCTTCATATCGTTGGGAGATGACGTAAGTTTGAACTTGCTTAGCAGTTTCGATCGCGACGCCCACTAGAATTAGCAGGGAAGTTGCACCAAAACCTCTAAAAGTTTGCACGCCGATCGCACTTTCTACAGCCGTTGGTACAATAGCCACCAGACCGAGAAATATCGCGCCCAAGAAAGTCAAACGGTTCAAAACCTTCTCCACATAATCGCTGGTTTTCTGACCAGGACGAATGCCAGGAATACTAGCGCCCATTTTCTTCAAGTTCTGAGACATATCTACGGGGTTGACAATCAACGAAGCGTAGAAATAACTAAAGAACAGAATCAAAGTCAGATAAAACAGGGCGTAAGCCCAAGGCGCAGGGCCGCTAGGACTTAAAACATTTGCCACTTGAACCAAAAACGGGTTATTCAGAGATTGAGCTAGGAAAGAAGGAACAATCAACACCGAAGATGCAAAAATAATCGGCATGACTCCGCCTTGATTTAAACGCAGGGGTAGATAACTGCGACTCTCCCGATAAACCTTGCGGCCGACTTGGCGGCGGGCAGAAATAATCGGAATCCGGCGAGTACCTTCCTGAACAAAAACAATCCCAACAATCGTCACCAAAAATACCAGGAGTAGAACAATGACGCGACCTACAACTTGCGTATCCCCACTTTGAGCCAATTCAAAAGTTTGTCCCAGAGAACGTGGCAAAACTGAGACAATGTTGATAAAAATCAACAAAGACGCTCCATTACCGATACCTCGCTCCGTAACCAGTTCCGACACCCACATCACAAACATCGACCCAGCCGTCAGAGCCAAAGTCATCTGTGCAATGAATACAGGGCCAGGAGCGATGGCCACTCCCGGCGAATTTCCCACCCACCAAGCGATGCCAAAACTTTGGAACACTGCCCCGCCCAAAGAAACGTAGCGAGTAATTTGAGAAATTTTGCGTCGCCCTGCTTCCCCTTCATTTTTCTGCAAGTCTTCTAAACTGGGTAGAGCCGCAGTTAGAAGTTGCACAATAATCGAAGCATTAATGTAGGGCAAAATCCCTAGAGCAAAAATCCCCAAAGCGGAAAGCCCGCCACCTGAAAATAGATCCAAAAAGCCAATTAAAGGGCTATTTTGAACATTTTGGGAAAAGGCGACGCGATCGATGCCGGGGACTGGCAAGTGGACACCCAGACGCACTAAAATCAATAAGCCAAGGGTTACGAGGATGCGGCCCCGCAAACCTGCAGCTTGAGCCATCTGCATGAACGTCTCTTGTGCAGTTGGCGCTTTCTCTCTACTAACGTCCATAGTTACGATTTGGGATTTTAGATTTGGGATTTTCGACTAAATCATTTTCTGATAGCAAGCTTGAGGATTTGAGATTTGGACTTTTTCTCAAACCTCAAATCTTCAGGCAATTAATTCGCAATTTCCGCCTGCGGCTTCAATTTTGGTGCGAGCACCTGCGGTAAAAGCCTTGGCGCGCACTTGCAGAGCCACATTTAGTTCGCCATCTCCTAAGATTTTCAGCGGGCCATTGTCAGCGGTGACAATTTTTGCTTGGAGCAAAGAGGTGAGAGTAACTTCTGTGTTTGCTGGCAGCGATGCTAATTTACTTACATTAATGGTAGTGTACTCTTTGCGGTTCACGATCGGGAAGCTTTTGAGCTTGGGCAGGCGGCGGTAGAGAGGATTTTGGCCGCCTTCAAAACCCGGTCTAGTGCCGCTACCGGCTCTAGATTTTTGACCGCGCATCCCTTTACCGGAGCTCGCGCCTTGACCGGCAGAAATACCTCTGCCTAAGCGTCGAGGGCGCTTTTGGGAGCCTGCTTTGGGTCGGGCGTCTTGCAATCTCATAGTTTTAGTAATTGGTAATTGGTAATTGGTATTTAGAGAACCGGCGCGCAGTAGTTTTGAGTGCGTGAGTTTTGAGTTGCGGATTTTTTTTGATTCTCAACGCCAGCACTTAACACTCAAAACTGACAGTTTGCCATTCTCTATGCCCTAACCGTAGAGGTTTTCTACTGGAATTCCGCGTTCTTGAGCAACTTCGGACAAGGTGCGGAGGGTGGAGAGGGCGTTGACTGCTGCTCGGGCGTTGTTCAAGGGGTTTCCAGAACCTAGCTGTTTGGCTAAGATGTTGCGGACTCCTGCTAGTTCGAGAACTGTTCGGACTGCTCCCCCTGCAATTACGCCTGTTCCGGCTGCGGCCGGACGCATCATGACTTTGGCTCCGCCGCCTGCACC
>JBBSNU010000614.1:0-3368 GCA_038260455.1 Chroococcales cyanobacterium
ACCGCAGTCGATCGAGACTTACGCAGAACCAATATTTTACTCGTTTTACTCGTTACCAGGCAGAGCCAGGGAACCAGTGAACACTCCCCCTCTCCCCCTCTCCCTCTCTCTCCCTCTCTCCCCCTCTCCCCCTCTCCCCCTCTCCCCCTCCCGCCTTAGCTGCGGGGTTTGGCGACGATCGGAATCTCGATCGCAAACTCAGTCCCTTCTCCCACAGCGGATATGCAATCCAACCTCCCGCCGTGTTTGTCCACCACAATTTGATAACTAATTGACAGCCCCAAACCAGTCCCGTGCCCCACTGGTTTAGTGGTAAAAAACGGATCGAAAATTTTCCCTTTTACAGATTCCTTCATTCCCATACCATTATCTTTGATGCTAATTTTCGCCCATTTTTTTGCAATACTAGAAGTAGTAATTTCAATCTGGCTAGGGTTGGCTTCCATCTCGTCTGGCGGACGCTTTTTTTCTTGCTCCCGTAGCGCATCAACAGCATTATTAATGATATTCATAAATACCTGATTTAATTGTCCTGGATAACATTCTATTTTCGGCAAATTTCCATAATTTTTAACAATTTTAATAGCTTTACAACCAGGTTTTTCCTTAGTTGAATTCTGCAAAATCAACAAAGTGCTGTCAAGTCCTTCGTGAATGTTAACAGGTTTCTTTTCAGCTTCGTCAACCCGCGCAAAGTTGCGTAAAGTCAGCACAATTTCGCGGATGCGTTCGGAGCCAACTTTCATTGACGAAAGAGTTTTTAACAAATCTTCCCGCAGAAAGTTCAGGTCAATCTCTTCAATAAAATCCTCAATCTCCGCATCAGTTTCGGGATACCTACTCTGGTACATTTCGAGTAATTTTAAAATGTCGCCAGTGTAGTCATTAACATAGGTAATATTGCCGTAGATAAAGTTGACGGGATTGTTGATTTCGTGGGCTATACCAGCTACTAAAATCCCCAAAGCCGACATTTTTTCAGATTCGATCAATTTGAGCTGCATTGCTTGCTGATTTTCCAGAGCTTTTTCGAGTTGAGACATTCTTGCTTTTAATTTCTTTTCTGAATCGAGAAATTCTTGAGTAACTGTTTTTAGCAAAAATTCTTTTTCTTGATTCTGGAGTTCTAGTTGGCTGCGTTCGGTTTCCGAAATTTCTAATTTTTGTCGCAGGCTTAAATTTTCATCTTCAACATTTTTAATTGTATTTTCCCAGTCTGTTGGTTCCATCTGCTATTATTTTAAACCTAAAAATAGTCTCACAAAAGTTAGATTGTGAATTTGAGTTGCACCCTTAACTTACTTATAATTTAATCGCCGCTCGTCCCGGCATTTTTGTCGATAAAATTAATAACTCCTTTATTTTGCTCCATCTCAAAATATTATCTAATATTCATTGAAAATGTCAAGAGATTAACAACAAAGCAGGTTAAAACCGATCGCAGTTTTTCATACCCGCACTCGCCCTCGTTCCTGTTGCGATCGCATTGTCGATCGCACAGCACTCCGCAAGGGTTGCTTGCATTCGAGAGGATCGCGCATTTGTCGGAGGGCCAGGGCGCGAAAAATTGCCAGATGAGTGACAAAATTTGTACAAAAGCCGCCCCGGGCGATCGTCCACAAGCAATCTCAACTAACTAGCAAAGTGCGCTATCTCCCAGAATGCAATCACACTATACCATTGCGGAGAAATTTCACTCCGGTGTGTCGATCGCACTTACGCACCCGCACCATTTTGTGCTAAGAAATACTACTTGTGACAACATCGACAAAGCATTCTATATTTGGAGAGTAATTGATGTCAGGTAGCGAAGTTCGTGCAGACTTTTGGATGAGCGAGTACATTACCCCCTGGGATATTTACGTTCACGGCATCATCAGCGTCCTCGCTTACAAGAAAACTGCCTATCAAGAAATGTACGTAGTTCAGACCGGTACCTACGGCAAAGGCTTAGTTTTGGACGGCAAATGGCAATCTTGTACCGGCGACGAGTTTCTCTACCACGAACCCCTCGTGCACCCAGCCATGATTGCTCACGGTTCGCCCAAAAAAGTGCTCGTGCTCGGCGGCGGAGAAGGAGCTACAATTAGAGAAGTGCTGCGCTGGAAAACAGTTGAAAAAGTCGTGATGATCGACATTGACGGCGAAGTAGTAGAAGCCTGCCGCGAACACCTGCCAGAAATGCACCAAAATGCCTTTGACGACCCCCGCTGCGAAGTAGTAATCGGCGATGCTTTGGACTATTTAGACAATACCGACAGCGATTGGGATATTGTCATTTCTGACTTGTCCGACCCCATTGAAGAAGGCCCATCTTTCCAGTTGTTTACCAAGGAGTATTTTGAGAAAGTCCGCAAAATACTGTCACCTGACGGATATTTTGTAGTACAAGCAGGCCCCGTTTCTCCGGCAGAAATGAAAATGCACGCCCGCATTGTCAACACCCTGAAATCGGTATTCCCCAACGTTCAATCCTGCACCAGCTTTATTTCTACCTACGGAGCTCCTTGGGGTTTTGCCATAGCTTCAAACCAGGAAATAAACACGCGGCCAGAACCCGAAGTTACCGACAAAATACTGGCAGAAAAAACAACTGGCGGGTTTCGGATGTTAGATGGGATTACGCTGTTGGGATTGATGCAAGTTCCCGGTCACTTGCGGCGGGTAATCGCCGAGGAAACCGAAGTTTACACTATGGCAGCACCGCCTAAGTTTTTCGGGAAAGGTTCTGTCAGTCAGTGAAGTTAAACTGAAAGAGAAAAGTCGTTTGGAGTAACTGAGATGAGCAATTTAGTTCGCATAATCGCCGCCATTTTTCTTCCCCCTCTGGGCGTATTTTTGACGGTAGGCATCGGCACAGATTTTTGGATCAACCTGCTTCTAACGTTTTTGGGCTTTATTCCCGGCATTGTCCACGCCATTTGGATCATTGCCAAGAACGATCGGGGCTAGGTTGTTTGTTTGTGTTAGATATTGTTAGGTAAATCAACCCGAAGACTTGTAGGGGCGGGTTCACCAACAATATCTGTCACCAGCCCAGGGATATATAAACCCGCCCCAACCCAACGAATAGCTAACAGGCTGTATCAATTTTGATTGTCATGGAATAATGCAGATTGATATTGTCTGTGGGGTGGGGCGGGTTTATTTCAATTGTTAGTTTTTGTTCGATATTATTGGTGAACCCGCCCCTACGATATTTGGGTAATTAGGAAATTTGGATTGATTTTGATGTGGATTTGATATTGTTTGTGGGGTGGGGGCGGGTTTATTTAAATTGTTGGTTGCTGTTTGATATTGTTGGTGAACCCGCCCCTACGATATTTGGGTGATTAGGAAATTTGGATTAATTTTGAGGTAGATTTGAT
>JBBSNU010000615.1:0-3367 GCA_038260455.1 Chroococcales cyanobacterium
CCGCCAGCGATCGGGTTATCGACTTCCAACATTCTTAAAATAGTACATTGGACTTCCTTTGAGGTACTTGCAAGCTTTCTCTCTAGGGCATTTTATAGTGAGGATGATGACCAGCCCCACTGAACTGCACTACATAGTAGTTACAGGTTTGTTAGTTCAGGCGCTATCCCGCAATCCGTCGCCTGCGGGATTTAGCAGGGGATGCAGCGATTCGTCAGTCGATTTTAGATTTCTGATTTTAGATTTTAGATTTACTCCACAGATGAATGTGGGGTCTGAACTAGCGTCTAAAATTTTTAATCTCTCTACTCCTGGCGTCAGAGGCTTGTATCCGTTTTTGGACTACCGTTACCGCCTATCCATCTCAACACTCTTTCGGGATACCGTTGTGGTGTAGGGCGGACGGCGAAGCAATCTCAAATTCTCCCCGCTTATTTCTGGCTTGTTACCATCATAACTCTTTACACTCAGAAACAAAACATTAAATTCGTTAAAATTTTCCGATCGTTCTGTAGAGATTTCCACACCCGACGAGATCGGGGTTGGAGCGATTGTCACCAGAGGGGGTAAAAAAAATTACAGCCCCTTTTCTACATATCTTTGCACAATACTGGCACTAATGGTTACTTTTCTTGCACAATTCGCCAATTATTTTTGGCTGGTGTCTGGTTTTTTTCGTCACACCGTCTCAGGTGACAGTTCCAGCAACACTCTTGACTTGACCGTAGAGGTCATAGACATCGGCACTCGTAATTTTCACAGATACGATCGATCCCAGCCGCGCTTCTCCGGTCACATAGACGAGTCCATCTACTTCTGGGGAAAATCTGGCGGATCTACCAATCAACTCACCTGTCTCTGGCTGTTCTTGTTCTATCAGGACATCAACTACCTGACCGACAGATTCTTGATTCTTCTTCAATGATATAGGTTGTTGTGCCGCCATTACCGAATCGCGCCAAACTTCCATTTTTTCTGCTGGCAGTTGATTTGGCAAGCTGAAGGCTGGGGTACCTTCTTCGGCGGAAAATGTGAATACTCCGACGTGATCGAATTCGTGGCGCTTGACAAATTCCAGCAAGTGTGCTGCGTGTTCCTCTGTTTCGCCGGGGAAGCCGACAATAAAAGTTGTCCGCATCACGGCATTGGGAATTTCTGCTTTGAGCCGATCGACTATAGCATCATTAATCCCAGCTTGAAAAGGTCTGTTCATCGCCCGCAGAATTTCCGGGTGCGAGTGTTGCAGGGGTAAATCCAAATAGGGTAGAACGTTCGGCGTTTCGCGGATTGCCGCGACAACTTGCGGAGTCAAACCTGTAGGATAGGCGTAGTGCATCCGAATCCAGGGTACATCTACTTGGCCCAAAGCGCGCAGCAGTTCGGCTAGCTTCGGTTCGCCGTAGATATCTTTGCCGTAATTGGTGGTAATTTGAGAAATTAAGATAATTTCTTTGACACCTTCGGACGCTAATTGCTTAGCTTCGGCGACAATTGATTCGATCGTGCGCGATCGTTGGTTTCCGCGCAAGTGCGGGATAATGCAAAATGCACAGCGGTAGTCACAGCCTTCTGCGATGCGAAGATAGGCGACACCTTCCGACGTCGTGCGGTAGCGGGGAGTTGTTTCGTCAGCGATGTAAGTAGGTTCGCTAGAGACGAGGGAAACTCGATCGCCCTTTTCCACCTGTTCCATCACGCCGACTATTTTATGATAGTCGCCCGTGCCTACAATTGCGACGGCTTCCGGCAATTCGTCGAGCAATTGCTGCTGAAAATGCTGTGCCATGCAGCCGGTGATGACTACTTTTTTATTAGCTTCTGCCAATTCTACCAAAGTGCGGACTGACTCTTCTCGCGCGGCTTGGATAAAACTGCAAGTATTGACTACAACATAATCGGCTAATTCTTCATTAGAATCGACTTGATAGCCCGCTTGAGCCAGCAAGCCAATCATGTGTTCGGTATCGATGCGATTTTTTTCGCAGCCGAGGTGAGTAAATGCGATCGTTGGCTTCGTTGCCATGAAGTAATATTTGCTGTTGCGATATTTCTAAGAACGTTTTATGATATCACACAATTTAAAAAATTGCAAGGTTGCGTGAATTTGAACCGGGAATTACGCATCAAAACCAAAGAAACCGGGTTTTTGGGAGTTTCTGCGCTGGAAATCTATCACAGTACAGAATTATTTTATATGATGATTATCTATAAATTTAAAAGAATACGCAGTCTTTCCTCTACCATCATTAATGTTGTTGGACAAACTGCGCCCCACAGTTCAAAAAGTCTTTCTATACTAATTGAGCGTACATCTTCACATTTGATGAAACTTCGCTGTATAAGTCCTCCTTCTGGAGGGTTAACTTCAACGTGCCAGGGAATTCTTTTATCTTTAGATGTAACTGGCAGCACAACGACTAATTCCGAAGCACCCTGATTGAATAAATCTACAGATACTATCAGACAGGGACGCTTGCCAGACTGCTCGCGTCCTCGTATTGGATTCAAGTCAATCAGCCATATAGCAATCCTAAATGAGTCGTAAACTTTTTACCCCACCCAACCCTCCCCTTATCAAGGGGAGGGAGTAAGAAATTCACAAATGATTTAGGATTGCTATATATCACCGCGTGATGGTTTTGCTGCTGAAGTCATTCTAAACCATCCTCTAAAGTAATATCCCAGACCGATCGTTCTTCAAGTTCTTCTTGCCAAGCTTCGGAGTTATTGCGTAGAGCAAGATAAGCTTGGTTTGCTGCTTCTAAAAACTGTTGTCTTCGGTATTGTTCGATTGCTTGTTCGAGAACTGTTTGGATTGATTTTCCAGAGCTTGCAGAGAGTTCTGCGAGGATTGTATAAAATGTGTTGCCGATCGTAACTGTAGAAGTTTGATTCATGTTAGTTTTTTAATTACCCCAACGTTACCCAACTATTATAGCTCGTATTGAAGACACATTTTCCTTAAATTGGTGTCCTTTTGTACCCCATTTGATATCTTTTTGATACCCGATCGCCGTATTCGTTCTAACTTGGCTCAGTTGGAGGCAAACCGGCTCGAAAAATCTGCTCGACAGTCAACCTCAACTCTGGAAAAGCCAGCGACTCAACTATGTCATCTCCCTGAAACTGGTTGATTTGATATTCCCCGTCAACCAACTGGTAAACCGAGATAGTAGGTTGTTTCGGATTGCCAATGAAGCGTCTGCCGCCCAAAGCAGCATAATCTACAACCCAATATTCCGGGATACCCAGTCTTTCATAATCAGCTACTTTAACCAGGTAATCATCTTGCCAGTTCGTACTGACTACTTCTACAGCCAGTCGCACCGAAGACCCCATCGTGATGATAGATTCTTTTTTCCAGCGC
>JBBSNU010000616.1:0-3364 GCA_038260455.1 Chroococcales cyanobacterium
CGATCGCGCCATCTCTTCCAATATCTCAATCCGCCGCGTGTTATTCTCGATTAGGTCGTCATACGCTGAGAGAATCCCAGCAATTTTGCGCTGGATGGGGAGTGGTGGAATGACCAGTTCTTCGCGTTCTGAAAAGACTGTGTATTGAAACCTGGCAACTCCGGTATGCTGTGTATGATATGGCCGGAGGTAGTCTGCATCATATAGATATTGCAAATGCCAGAATATATACCTTGGGTCAGCCTTTGTTGGGTCAATACGAATGAATCGGCTGAAGCTAGCACAAGTTAGTGGTAGTTCCGACCTGTGAATTATTGAGGATCTTATGAAAAGTGAGCGACCTGTAGGGCGATCTTTAGATCCACCTGCGGTTTCAAGTAAAATATCGTTTGGCTGGAGAGTCTTGCGGTCAGCAATACGCTTTGGAATATAGCGGATAGGAAGAGCATCAATATTTCCATTTCTAACAGCTTCAAAATCGGTTCCTCGAATTACAGCCATTTTCACTGAATCTTCAAATGGCTCTCCTTTTCCCCATTCGCCATCTTTTGATTCCTGGATGAGAGATTTCAAGACAACTGCTGTACTCATCAAATCTTTTCCTCCAACAATATCATTACATTCTCAGCAATACCTTTTTCCAACCCTCGCACCATACCTAATTAACTCTCCTCGTGAATAACCCTTTGTAATTGTTTAGTTTTACTCATTCCTTTGTCTCAATCCTCATCCGAGTCAGAAAACAACGATTCCAAATCTTGACGACCACTAACCACCCGTACAATTTCAAGTCCATCATCAAAAACTCGATAGAAAATAATATAACCATCTAAAGGCAACCCCCGCAAGGAAAACCGCAGATAATCGTAATTTTTTCCTAAGTTGGGAAATTGTGCTATGTACTGACACTTTTTAGTAAACTCCTGAAATAGCTTCTCTCCAGCGTCTACATTCCGAGTCAAGAAGTATTCAGCAATAGCATTCAAATCGCGAATCGCAGCAGGTGAAATTAGATAACTACTCATTCTCTTTCTTGACGTGCTTGTTTAAATCTCTCTAAAATCCCTGCGACAACAGCTTCCCCATCTAATCCTTCCCCCCCATCGAGTTCTGCAATCCCAATATCAATCTTATTCCGCGTTTCCTCTATCCATTGTTCATACTCACCCTGAAGCTTTTTTAACAAGCGAAAAGCAATATCAATCACTTCCTCCTGATTTGCAAATTTCCCACTTGCCACTTGAGACTGAATAAATTGTTCGTGTTCTGGTTTTAAACTAATATTCATGGTTCCTCCTACAAGTTCAATAAGTGCGCCACATTCTCAGCAATTGTTTCTTCCAACCCCCGCGCCTCAACATTCAAAATCTCCAATTCCTCATTCAACTCCTCCAACCGTGCCGCAAAATCAAAATCCTCCGCCTCCTTGCGTTCCGCCACCCCCACATAACGCCCAGGATTGAGACTCCATCCCTGCGCCTCAATCTCATCCAATGTTGCTATTTTACACAACCCCGCCACATCCCGATAAACCTTGTCTGGGAATGTCTCAGTCAGCATTTCGGAATCAGCAACCATCAACTCTGCCTTTTCCCCTCGGTACAGCCGCACAATATTTGAGATAAACTCAACCTGTGCTTCGCTAAACTCCCGATGGGCGCGGTCAATTTGCCTGTAAATATGCCGCGCATCAATAAACAATACCTTATCCTGGCGAGGAGTTTTCAGCTTCCGCTTGTCGAAAAACCACAGCGTACAGGGTAGCGTCACCGTATAAAAGAAATTAGAACCGATCGCAATCATCACATCCACCGCCCTTTTTTCGATCAACTGGCGGCGAATCTCCAACTCCGAGCCCCGCGCATCCGATGCCGAGTTTGCCATCACAAACCCCGCCCGTCCGTTCGGATTCAAAGCAGTATAAAATAGCTGAATCCAGAGATAATTTGCATTGTCAGTAGTCGGCGCACCAAAGGGATAATGAGGGTCGCCCTTAATCTTCTCTCTATCAACTCCATTAACATTAAACGGCGGATTCGCCATCACAAAATCAAATTCACCGACGCTTTGGTGAATATCTTGATAATAAGTGTTTCCTTCCCGGATATTTCGCAAACCAGAAACGCCGTGAACTGCCAAATTCATCTGACAGAGTTTGACAGTTCCATCTACCTTTTCCTGACCGTAAACACTAATTACTTGATTCGGGTCAAATCCTAACTTATTCCTCACCCGAATTGCACTTTGTACCAGCATTCCCCCAGCACCACAAGCGGGGTCTAAAATTCGCCCGTAATTCGGCTCTATCACCTCGACTATCAGCTTAACCAGTGAAATTGGAGTAAAAAACTCTCCGCCTTTCTGCCCTTCTTTCTGAGCAAAATTCCCCAGGAAATACTGATAAATTTCCCCAAACGCATCCTCAGTAATATCCTTTCGGGGAATCCGATTTAAGATTTTCAACAACTCCCGCAAAATCGGTTTTTCCAAGCTGTTGTAATTTCTAGGCAAAGCGCCGCCCAGTTCCTCATTCTCATCTGCGATCGCCTTCATCGCCGCATTAATCGCCCCGCCAATATCCTCTGCTTCCGGGCGATCGATCAAATAATCAAAACGCGCAGTTTCCGGCAAATAAAGCGCCCCTTTTGCCTGATAATCCGTTTTACCCACCGTGCGCCGCCTGCTGCTGCTTCCGGCGGCTATTTCCCCAGAAACCAGGGCAAATTTATAGTCAGCATAGAGCAGAAAAACCAACCCCAAAACGGGTACGGAATATTCGGAAGGCTTGAGTTTAGAATTGGCCCTGAGTTCGTCGGCTGCTTCCCAAAGGCGTTTTTCGAGTTCGGTGTAATTTGCTGGCATTGTTAGCGTTATCTTCCCACGTCCTTGATAGATTCCCTTGTCTTCGGCAACAACAAACAGCACCGCCTCGTACAAACTCTTATTTTAGTTGAGAGACGGGGCGATCGTATCAAAACCAAAGAAACCGGGTTTTTGGGCGTTTCTGTGGGTTTTAACGCGTCTTCTCAGTAAAAAACCCGGTTTCTGACTACCCGCGCGTCGATTTTCACCTTTTAGAGAGATGCAAAAAGTCGATCGATAGCTGCACTATTAACAAGGCACTCAACAATTTGGGAGACTAGGCGGCGTGAAATTCGTGTCCGACCCGCGGATAACAGTCAAAATCCGCAAAATGAACGAGCGGGTGCGGTGGCAAGAACAGGCGATCGTCGATCGGGGAATTGACCAAACTCGAATTGTTTTGGACGATCAAACCAGCGACTCTCCAGAGTTTTCGTTTTTAGTCGCAGGGGACAGCGGCACGAGCAACCACCGCGGCCACAACCCCCAGCGGCAGATTGCC
>JBBSNU010000617.1:0-3362 GCA_038260455.1 Chroococcales cyanobacterium
AAAATGAATACAGCAATCATCGAAAAGACTACCGACCCACTACCTTCGTGCCAGTATTTAAATGCTTCTGGTTGAGATAGCGATACCAGCAATGCCAGGAGAGCAACTCGCGTGGCATTCACGACAAATGCAATAAGTATTGCTACGATTGGAACTACAATTTTCTGTCCCCTAGTTGTCGGAAACATCAGCAAGAAAACCAGGGACAGTCCTAATAATTGTAGGATCGCATTCACGCCAGAACAGCCGTGATTCACTTCGACGCTGCCTTTTTCTAGGATGAGAAAAACCCCTTTTCGTACAACTTCAAATCCTAGATAGTGCAGGATGAAAGCTGAAAATTTTGCTGTTATTTGGGCTGCGTCAACGAAGACTCCGATTAATCCGGGAGGAATAGCTGTATAGGCAAGTATTAGCAGTTCTTGCCAATATTGTTTCAGTCCTTTTGTGCCGGAAGCGAGCAAAGCCAGACTGATTCCAGATAAGAAAGGAGCAAGTCTGATAAAAAAGTCGTAGCCCGATATGGAGGAAGTTTTGAGCAAAATGAAAGCAATTAACGATGCCCCAAAAAAGCTTGCGAAAACTCCGCTTTCAAAAGTTAGGGATTCGTGTTTTTCCCAAATCAGAAATGCCACGACTCCCCAAAACATTAACATTGTGCCGAAGAGGTCTGTGTCGTTTGTTCTGGCAGTCAGAGTCAGTTGCAAGGCAATCAAGCCTGTGGCTATGCCTAACAGCCAATATCTAGGTTCTTGGATGTGTTTGAGCCAGTTGATTTCTGTCATTGCTGCTTTTTGTTTTTTACTAAAAGCTTCTAAAATGCTCTAGCAGGTAACTCTATAGAAATTATCAGCCACAAACACTGAAATTTATGCGTTTGGGATGAATGTTAACTAAATCTTCACAATAATTGACAAGAGTGAATATTTGTGATATTGGTTTTTATCTAATTAAATCAGAAGAATTTGTAGGGTGCGGAATTCGCACCTTACCCGAATTACCAATTACCAATTACTGATGAGCGTAAACTTTTTGGTAGTAGGTTTGATATTCCTCCGAAAGCAGGGGCTCCCACCACTCGCGATGGGCTAAGTACCATTCTACGGTCTGCCGCAGGCCTTCTTCAACTGTTACTGAGGGAGTCCAACCTAATTCTGTTTTTATTTTGCTGGCATCAATAGCGTAACGCCGATCGTGCCCGGCTCTGTCTTTGACAAATGAGATCAGTTGTTCGCAAGGACGCGCGGGCAAATCTTCGGCTAATTCGTCCATTAGCTGGCACAGCATTTTGACTAAATCGAGATTTTTTACCTCGTTGTTGCCACCAACATTGTAGGTTTCCCCAGGCTGGCCGCGGTGGATAACGGCATCTAATGCGCGGCAGTGGTCGAGTACGAAGAGCCAATCTCGCACGTTTTGACCGTCGCCGTATACTGGCAGCGGTTTGCCCAATAGCATATTTATGCACATTAATGGAATCAGCTTTTCGGGGAAGTGATAGGGGCCGTAATTGTTGGAACAGTTGGTGATGATTGTGGGGAGGCCGTAGGTGTGGAAATAGGCCCGGGCGAGGTGGTCGCTGCCGGCTTTGGAGGCTGAGTAGGGGCTGTTGGGGGAGTAGGCGGTGGTTTCGGTAAATGCTGGGTCGTCGGGGCCGAGACTGCCGTAAACTTCGTCGGTGGAAACGTGGAGGAAGCGCATTTGTGCTTTGAGAGAGGAGTCCTCTGTTGCTTCAAAGTGCTTGCGGAAGGCTTCTAGGAGTGTGAAGGTTCCGACGACGTTGGTTTGAACGAAGGCTGCAGGCCCGATAATTGACCTGTCAACGTGGGATTCTGCGGCAAAGTGGGCGACTATGTTGATGTTTTCTTCTTTGAGCAAGGTATCGACTAGGGCTCGATCGCAAATATCCCCCTGTACAAACCGAAAATTTTCTCCGCCTTCCAAGGTTGCTAGGGTTTGTCTGTTTCCGGCGTAGGTTAAAGCGTCGAGTACGATTACTCGTGAGCCCGGATAGCTGCTGCACCAGTGATGCACAAAATTCGAGCCGATAAATCCTGCTCCGCCCGTCACCAACAATCGATGAGGTTCTCGCTCAATGCCTTGATTCCCAATGTTTGTCATAAAAATAAAAGTTTTGCCAATAACTAAGTCTTTTTAAAAGTAGCCTTAAATGTAGTTTGCCATCAAGTGTTGGTCGCTCTGCGATCGAATTTTCTGTGGTCGGACTTCAGATTTTCTGATTTGGGGGCGCTGAAATATTGACTCAACGGACTTAAATTTCTATCTATATTTTGAGCGCAACGCTTACATAATAAGGCTTTCATTGTTTGATTCGGGCAATTTGAAATTTTACTTGCGATCGGGCGATCGCGGATATTTGCGATCGATCTGTGATTTGAGCCGAGAGCGATTGTTGATCTATTTGTAAAGAGCTGCTACCATTAATTTTTTAATTATCCTTTACAATTTTCCAGAACACCATGAAGAAGTTTCAAGTGTTAGCTGGCATTGCTTCCACCATCGCGATCGCCAGTAGCATCGCCATAGGTGACGCCGCATCTGCATTTCCCTGTTCCTACAAAAAATCAGGGGCCGCTCAATCTGGTTCTACGACAACGCTGCTGGGTTCGGGTGGCTCCGATCAAATGAATCCGTGGAAATCCTACAAAACAGGGGCTCTGGGTTTTCTGGGTTTGTTTGGTGTTTTGGGTGGCGGTGCGGCCTACATGAGCTATCGCGCCGGCCAGCGGGCCTCTGCGGCTTGTGCTGCGATTAGTGATAATTTTGAAGTTTTTGATGAGCAAGTTGAGCCGATCGCAGATGCAAGTGTAGCTGAGAGTGCAGGTGCGGTTGCTGTGGTTCGCGAACACCCGGAAGCTCCAGGCGGCGAGCTAGATTTGCCGGTGGAGCAAGTTGCAGAGTTAATTTCTGAAAGTGCGATCGAACCAGTGGAGCGCGCGATCGTCAAATAGACTGCAATCAGTAAGGTTCGTAGTTAGGTTCGTAGTGCAGACTTCAGTCTGCTTGCTTGGCTGCGGACTGAAGTCCGCACTACGAACCGTTTTTTTTAAGGTAATCGAACCGACACGAGCTCAAATAGTTATCTCCCGCCAAAGCATTCGCTGAGGGAATCTTCCATCTTCCATCTTGCAAGATTGGAGGTTTTTTAATTGGAAATTGGGGAGCATTTGTGTTTTGCGTTTAATAATGCACCTCAAGAACTCGCGAGGGAGCATCTCCTGCATTGCAAAAAGGTTTTTTTTATAATAGTGCGAGCGTCCCCCCTCGCGTGCGTTTAACAGCCACCGAGCGGGGGCGCGCGCCCGACTACAAATGCACAACACAGATGCTCCCGCGCGGAC
>JBBSNU010000618.1:0-3361 GCA_038260455.1 Chroococcales cyanobacterium
AAAGGTAGCCATAGACTCATTAATTGAGCGAGTGGGTAGTGGGTTATTGACTAACCCTTTAAGAATTAAACTTTGGGCGGATTCATCCCCCAAAGTTTGTCCTTAAGAATCCCCGTGTCTTTAGACCGGGGAGTGTCAAGTGAATATCATTAAATAATAAAATTAGGGTGTACGACAGACAATTGTGGCTCAGAATAATTCTGGATTTAAAACTAAATTCTCAAAAATCAAGGTTGATTGGGAGCATCTCGGTTTTGTAAAAAGCATTTTTTTAGAGTGCAAACCCTCGGGAATTCGCGTATTGTACAACTGGCGAGCTCCCGAGGGCACAATACAAGATGCCAAACACAGATGCTGCAGGTTGATTCTTGCTTCGGCCGACTGACAACAACTTAAGATTCACGAACTATTGTGACTTCAACAATTGAAACCGGCGAATTCTTTTTTTCATTAGACTTATTAAATCGAACAGCCCCGGGGCACAGGAGAACGGTGCATGAATTCCCAATCAAATCCTAAGCTAAAAATTCTGGTCGTCGATGACGAACCGGATAATCTCGACTTGCTTTATCGCACCTTCCATCGAGACTACAAAGTGTTCAGGGCAGAATCTGGCCCCGCCGCCCTGGAAATTTTGGCAAAAGAGGGAGAAGTTGCTGTGATTATCTCCGACCAGCGAATGCCAAAAATGAGCGGTACGGAGTTTCTCAGCCTGACGGCGGCTCAATACCCGGATGTGATCCGAATTATTTTAACTGGCTATACGGATGTTGAAGATTTAGTTGAAGCGATTAATGCTGGAAAAGTATTCAAATACGTTACGAAGCCTTGGGATGCTGAAGAACTCAAAACTATTGTCACTCAGGCTGTTGAGACTCACAATATCCTGAAGGCGCGCACCAATGAACTGCGTAGGGCTCTCTCGCAAGAATCGCTGCTTTATGCCGTTACCAATACTATCCGATCGGCTCTCAATTACCAGCAAATGCTGCAAAGAATTGTGGAAAGCGTAGGACAGATGTTTGAGGTGAGTTGCTGTCTGCTGCGACCTTTCCAAGACGGGCGGGCGGCTGACGAACAGTTCGTTTACCATGCGCCGGAAGCCAGACCCCTAGATGATTCTGGACTTGCGCCGGATTTGCTGGCGGATTTGGTTTGGAAAACTCTGGATGTGGAGGTGATTCAAGATGCCCAAACTGATGAGAGAGTTTTAAATTGGGACAATCTGCAGCGACAGGAGGCTTATCAAGCTGCGAATATTCGATCGAGCTTAATCGTACCGCTGTTTTACAAAACGGAACTGATGGCTGTCTTGGCGCTGCACCAGTTCGATCGACCGCGCCAGTGGCAAGACCATGAAGTACAGTTGGTAATTACGGTGGCCGACCAAGCGGCTTTGGCGCTTTCTCAAGCGAGGGCTTACGAAAAGGTGCGGGCGCTGGCCAAGCGCGAGGCCTTAGTCAATACTATTACTACGGCAATTCGATCGAGCCTCGACCCCCAAAATATTTTTGCAGCCATTACTCAACAACTAGGCCAAGCTTTGCAAGTTGACGGCTGCGCCCTATCTCTGTGGACAGAAGATGATGAATACGTCCAGTGCGTCGGGCTCTACGACACAACTAGGAATACCGTGGCTGTAGAACAGGGTTTTAACAATCCAGATGTAGTGGGGAACCAGGGGAACTCTGCTGCGCCAGGGACGGATTCTGCTAGTGGCGTTAACTCTCGCGGCTGGGTTTTTGCCCATCCTTCTCTGCCGCAGTCTTTGGTGCCGATTGGGGGAAATCCGGTATTGCTGCAAGTTATGGTATCAAAAGAGCCGGTGGCAATTGAAGACCTCCACGAACACCCCGAGTTAAATGTTACAGAACTGCAAGTTCGATCGCCAGCCCGCGCCCTGTTAGTCGTTCCCTTAATCTCCGAAGGCAAAATCATCGGCAGCATTTCCCTGCGCCAAAATCACACCATCCGCCACTGGAAACTCTCAGACATTGACCTGGCTCAAATAGTCGCAACTCAAGCTGCTTTAGCCGTGCAGCAGTCGCGCCTCTACCAGACTACCAGACAGCAGGCAGAACGGCTCCTAGAAGCCGATCGGCTCAAAACCGAATTTTTCCAAAATATCTCCCACGAATTCCGCACGCCTCTAACACTAACCATCGGCCCCCTAGAATCAGCTTGCGGCCGCCAAGAAGACTTACCCTACGAACAAGCGGTAATCGCTTTGCGTAATTCCCGCCGCCTCCTGCGCTTGGTAAATCAACTGCTGGACTTGCAGCGACTCGATGCTGGACGGATGCAGCCAAGTTTTCGCCCCTGCGATTTAGTCAGTTTCTGTTACTCTACCGCAGAGTCGTTCCGCGCCTACTGCGAGAAAAAAGGACTGCAATTAATTACCCAACTGCAAGAATGTCCTTTACTTTATTTGGATATTGAAAGATTTGACAAAGTTATTTACAACTTGCTATCAAATGCTGTCAAATTCACCCCAGAAGGCGGAACAATCACCCTGACAGTTGAACCCGCAGGCGCTCATTGCTTGCTGCAAGTAAAAGACACCGGCATCGGCATTCGCACCGAACAAATTCCCTATTTGTTCGAGCGCTTTCGCCAAGCCGAAGGTTCTGCCAACCGTTCCTACGAAGGCAGCGGTTTGGGTTTGGCCCTTGTCAAGGAATTAGTCGAACTCCACGGCGGTCAAATTTCCGTGGAGTCAGTTTACGGCGAAGGTACTACTTTTACCGTCTGGCTGCACTTCGGTTCGACTCACTTGCCCCCGGAACGGGTACTAGAAATACCTGCGGAGTTTCACTCATCCAAAGCTGCGGTGGAACTGGCAGATGTGGAAGGTGATTTGTCTGATGCTGAATTTGCCAATGAGAGTTTTGAGGCGATCCAACCGATAAATTCAGAAACAGCAGCAGGCACTGTTTTGGTTGTTGACGACAATCCAGATTTGCGCTTTTATGTGTCGGGAATTCTGCAAAATGCCGGCTTTGCAGTTTTGCTCGCTCGCAACGGCGAAGAAGGATTTGCAGCAGCCAGAAATCGCCGCCCGGATTTAATTGTCACGGATTTGATGATGCCTTTAATCTCGGGTTTGGATTTGATTCGGATGATTCGACAAGATGACGAATTGAAGGGAACTCCGGTAATTTTGCTGACGGCGAAAGCTGACGAAGATACTCGGATTGAAGGAGTAGAACGGGGTGCGGATGCTTATTTGTCTAAGCCTTTTAACGATCGCGAATTGTTGGCAGAAGTGCGGAATTTGATCGCCCTCAAACAAAACGAGCGCCGAGTGCAGCAGTTGAACAGTTATTTAACTGAGTCGGTGCTGCGCCGATTTTTGCCGCCG
>JBBSNU010000619.1:0-3359 GCA_038260455.1 Chroococcales cyanobacterium
GACTTAAATCGAATCCAATATTATCATTTTATAACCTAATAAAAGCCAGCATTCATGAAGAAAAAATCATCAATACCAGATGCGATTATGGCTATAGATTTTGGCGGCTTATCTACTAGAGTTTTTTGCATCGGCTCGCAATCAGGCAGTAAAGCAAGCTCGTTTGTAATGGAGTCGCAGGTGGGGCCCGTGAGCCAAGACATAGCCAATTCTTTCACCAAACCAAACCTGGCATCGGCATCTCCCGAAAATATTGCTTGGGTGGCCATTGGCAATGAATGCCGAGCCGTTGGCTACCTGGCAGCAGCGCAATTCAACGCTCACATCGGTTTGGCAGGACTGAAGTACAGTAGTGCTTTGTACAAAGCTCTAGCAGCTTTGTGGGTAGTGTCGCGGAAGTTAGATTTGGGCCATCAATTCAGCGCTGCGATTTCGGTTTTCTTGCCCCCAGGCGAGTTTAACGACTCCAAGCAATTTTTTGAGCTGTTAAGCCAATACTCTGCTTCATTTGAAACGCCCACCGGTAAGCTCTCCGTCACCCTGGATAAAACCCAAGCTTTGCAAGAAGGCGGCGGCATTGCTTTGATCCACAACAGCAATTTAGGTTCAGCTTTCAAGCAGCGGGTAACTGCCTTTGTCATGGTGGGATTTCGTAATGCTTCGGTAATAGTTTCGGCACGTGGTGCTGTCGGTAAGGGCAAAACTTCAGACTTAGGAATGGTAAGGTTGGTGGATCTAGTTCAAGAGCGAACCTCTAACTATGATGCTTCTCGTTTGGCTTTATCGATCGCCTCTTCGGGCGTAAGCTACAACCGCCCTTACTTTTATCGAATTGCTCGGAATCGAGAGGAGGCAGCTAGAGATCGAGAAGTTGACCAATTGATTGAAGCAGTCAAGCTGTCTCGCTTTGACTACGCTCGAATGCTATCTCATTGGATTAATGAAGTGCTGCCGCCCGATTTAGATGAAATTGTATTTTGCGGCGGTACTTCTGAATATATGAAATCAGAACTGCGAAATCAGTTTTCTCATTATTCGCTGTCTTGGCACGGAGGCATAACAGTGCCAAAAACACTTGACCCTGATGGTTTAGGTTGCCGCATCGCTGATGTTTACGGACTATTTTCTTACTTCAAATCTCAGTTTGAGGCCGTGTGGCGAAGACCTGTTGCGGCAGCCTCTCAGAGGGGAGAAGGTGCAGCTTCCACTTCACAAAATGCTCCAGTCTCTCCGACTGATATACAAAATGCTGAGCAATGCACTGAACAAAATGCTGAACAAAATGCTGAACAAAATGCTGAACAAAATGCTGAACAAAATGCTGAACAAAATGCTGATTCCCGTATCAAAGATAGCTACTTAGATGCTTCTAATGAATTGAGTGATGAGTCAAATCTAGAACCTTCTTTAGATGAAACTGAAGCAAGCTTAGATGCAGCTCTACTACTGGGAGGGCCATACCGAGGTTCGGGAAAAAAGGTGAGAAATTATGCCTAGAAAACGCTACAAACAATTTTGCTGGCGCTGTCAAGTTTTGCCAGATTCCGAAGACGCTATCTTGCTCTCTTATCTAGAAAATCATCCTTTTTTTAGTTTAAAGGAAACCATTTTACCTCTAATAAAAGCGCGGTGGCTGTTAGCTGCTTTACGCAATAACGGTAGTCATTCTAGCACAGAATTAGAGTATTTGAGGCGAGAAAGCATTAATTATCTGCTCAGGCAGATAGATGAAGTTTGCCGAGATGCGGGATTTAATTGTACCGAGTTAGGGGCAATTGCCCCTGGTATTTCTTCGGGTTTAATTCCTTTAGCTACTTTGGCTCACTTGTCAAATCCAGGTGCATCTATTGCTACGGAATTCACGGCCCCGGAGACTTCACAACCCGCAAGTTTGCCAGAAGAAAAAGAAGCAGAGGAATTTTCGGGAGAAGTTGAGTTGGAAAACAGCGCGTTTAACTTATCTGGTTTCGATCCAGCAATGGTCGGGCCTAGCTTTAGTTAAAATTATTAACCCTTTAGTAGGCATCCAATAAGGAGAAATTAAATGACTAACATGATTCACTTAGTTGACGGCGAAAAAGGTGGCGTTGGCAAGTCAATGCTAACTCGGCTTCTGGTTGAATTCAATCAAAAGTATGACCTACTATACACGTTAATTGATGGAGATTTTCAAAATCCTGACGTGCAGCAGCGCTATCCAGAACACAATGCAAAAGTTGTACCTTTAGTTGAGGATGAAGAGAAGTTTTTCGAGATAGACATTATTTTTGAAACGGCAGTGAATACTCCTGTTATTGTCAATTTACCTGCTCGGGTTTACGGCATTATTAACAAATGGATTGACGAAGCTAATTTAACTTCTCCTGATTTTAAAGAGCAGTCAGGAGTCGATGTCTGCAAGTGGTTCATTTGCGGCGGCACGACTGACAGCATTGAAATGTTTATTGATTCTTTTAATTACTTTGAAGGTGAGCTAAATCACATTTTTGTCCGCAATTTTGGAGTTTGCAAAGATTGGTCGCACGTACAAAACCATAAGGAAATGAACAAGCTCATTAATAATTACCGAATTCCGGTCGTAGACTTGCCAGCGCTGAGTGCAAGAGAGCGCAAGTTTATTGATACGAAACGGTTGTCATTTTCTCAAGCAATGAAACACTCTGAATTTTTCTTGATTAGTCAGCAGCGATTGCATACTTTCTTGGAAAACTGTTTCCGTTTGATAGAAGATGTAGGATTGTTTAATAATGCGCCAAGCCGCGTCGTTCAAAAGGAAGTTATGAACCCATACAATGGGGAAGAAGATGAAGAAATTCAGACCGATAAAGAGCCATAAATTGAGCAGCAGGTTGTAAATTATCAGGACGATAAAATTAAAAAAAACCAAAACGTCAGCTACGAATGCTGAATGGTGAATAGCTCAAAATTTAGATTTTGATTAGGAGGTTGAATGTCCGAGCGACTTTTAGAAGAGCTTTCCGAGTTTGACTCTGAAGACTTGGGCGAGATATTGGAAACGCCCAGGGAAAAGGATACGCTTAATAATACCACAAATAACTCCCGACAATCCGCTGAAAATTCGCAAAGTTTGCCCGATTTTCCAGATACAGTCGCAGCTTATGCAGTAGAAGAAAAGTTGAAATCTGATGATACTAAGCTAAATGAAGAGGAGTTTTGGGAACTCATAGATGACGATTCGAGGGAAAGAGAAACTCTCAGCCGAGATCCTTTATCAGGCCCTCCCATGTACGAGAGAGATACTGAGTCACTAATCAGCCGGGTTCTCAAGGGCAAAGACTCCAAATTTCGCTCTCACGTCATTCAGACAGCTTATCGATACGGTATCAATAAAAATGACC
>JBBSNU010000620.1:0-3345 GCA_038260455.1 Chroococcales cyanobacterium
AAATCCCCCAGCCAAAATTCAGAAACAAGCCGAGGATATAGACATAGAATTTCTCGCAGAAGACCTGCCAAAATTGCTCAATTCGATGCACACAGGATGCGATCGCATTGTAGAAATCATTCAAACTCTCCGCAATTTCTCGCGGGCGGACGAAGCGAAAATCAAATCTGCTGACATTCACGAAGGTTTAGACAGTACCTTGTTAATGTTGAACAGCAGACTGAAAGCCAAAGCTAACTGGCAGGGCATTGAAGTTATTAAAAAATACGGAGAACTGCCGCAAATAGAATGTCATCCCGGACTGTTAAATCAGGTATTTATGAATGTATTGGCCAATGCAATGGATGCCTTGGAAGAAAGCAGCAGCCAATCAAAAAATACCGCTGATTCTACCTTTCCTACAATCACAATTCAAACTGAAACGATTGATAACAAGAGCATTTGCATTCGGATTCAAGACAACGGCCCTGGCATTCCCGAAGATAATATTGTGCGTTTGTTTGACCCGTTTTATACCACAAAACCAGTAGGTAAAGGCACTGGTTTGGGTTTATCAATTTCGCACCAAATTGTCGTTGAAAAACATAACGGCAAATTGCAGTGCTTCTCCCAACCGGGTAAAGGTACTGAATTTATTATCGAAATTCCAATTCGCTGATATTCGGACGCAGGCGAAAAATCAGATCAAATCCGGTAGCATCGGAATTATTAGTAGCCGAAATTAGGAGACGGCAGTGCCGTGTCCCTACAATTAATCTGGCGTAGGGAGACGGCACTGCCGTCTCCTCTATATCATAAGGAGTGTAACCGGAATTGATATCAGATCGTCTCCGTTTGATTACCACAACAAAAACGTTTCGTAGTGCGGACTGAAGTCCGCACTACGAACGACGAATGTCCGAATTTAGTTAAAAACTAAACTGCGTCCGCAAATTTCCCACAAAAATTGTCGGGTTGTTATCGAAATTATTGGCGTTGCCGATCGCATAAAATGCCGGCACGATCGAAATATGCTCGTTGATAGGAAAATAATAAGTGGCTTCAACTTCGTACTGCTTGCCACCATTCCCCCCGCCAGAAATCAGAAATCTCCGACCGCCAGTAACGTCAAAAGGTACTAAAAATGACAGCGTAAACACAGCTCCTTTTTTGAACAAATCGGGAAGTGCCAATCCTAACTGATAAGATTGAGTTTTGATCGTGCCGTCGGGTCGGTTAGTTTTGGGAAATATATTGGTTTCCGCGTAGCCGTAGCGGCCGAAAAGACCAAAGCGACGAGTCACCGACCAATCGAAGTTGAAACTATAAGTATTGGCAGTTGCATTCCCCAGGCGGCCACCAAAACCGTCATCTGCCACACCGTTTAACGGCTTGCTGTTAGGAGATCCAATTAAGCCACCGATTTGCTGGATGTTGGAACGGCTGTACAAAAAGCGCAAATTAGTCCGATTGCTCGGACTGAATGTTAATTCTGCTGTAGTCGTATTTGTTCCACCAAACAAGCCTTGAGACGGATTGGAAGCGGAATTAAAGACGGAAGTGGGCAAAAATTCCGTACTCTCGCCCAAGTAGCCAAAACGCAGTTTCAATGCGCGGCCGATATCCCACAAAACCAAAGCACCGGCACCACGTCTGGTAGCGCTTAACAGAGGGCTGTTGTTAGAATTAAAGCTGCTCGCACCGTCTACGAAAAAGTTAAAGTTATTGTTGTCAAAGTAGCGGTAAAAATTAATCCGCGGCCCGACTACTACTTGCAAGCTGTTGGTAAGTGGGAACCGATAGGAAAGTTCCCTCAAGATAACTTCATTGGGATTTACTCCCGCAGTTTGATCGAGGAAAGGAGTGCCAAATGTATTGAACAGGCCCGTTGAAGTATACTGATTGGCTGGGGAATTGCCGTTACCTACAGCTAGCTGTGTAATCAGTTGATCTTTCCCTGTAAACGAAGTAGTGAGGGTCAACCAAACTAACTGGCTGAAAGTGATTTCTGGGTCGTCCACTCTCTGCACTATCGGTCTGTTAGTAACTGGATCGCGTCCGGCTACTCGATCGAGCGGAGCAGCTTTTCCATTTGTTGCTTCAACTCGGACTCGCTCGCCCGCAAAAGCTCCAGTCAGGTTAAACCAAGCAAAGGCGTTTAGTTTAGTAGTAGTTGAAAATTGGTTGGCTTCTAATTCAGCAGTGCGAGCTTCTAAAGCATCTACTCTACCGCGCAATGTAGCTAGTTCTGCTGCAAATTCTTCTTGCAATTTTTGCAGGGATGCTAAATCTTCTCGGGTGACTAAATTACCAGTAGAACCGCTAATTTGTTTGGTAATTTGATCTAAGCAAGCGTTTAATCCGGCGGCAAATTCGTAGCGAGTCATTGCCCGATTGCCTCGAAATGTGCCGTCGGGATATCCCGCAATGCAGCCGTATCTTTCTACTAGGGATTGTAAGGCTTGAAAAGCCCAGTCTGTCGGCCGCACGTCGGACAGTTGGGAAACAGAGGTGACTTGTGCTGCGTCTTCTTGTATGCTGAGGTCATCAGCGGTGCCAGTCTCGCTGCTGATATCGGCAACTTTGCTGGCTTCAGCAATTTTTTGAGACTCGGGAGAGTTGGCAATTTCTAACTCCTGTGGGGGTAATTGGCGAATTTCTCCGGTTATTTGTGGGGCTGTTGTGGCGATCGCCTTTGCTGCTTTATCTTGTTTGGGTAAAGGGCGATCGACTGTTGCTGTATCTGTTTCGGGTAAAGCACGATTCACCCATGCTGCATCTGTTTCTGGTAAAGCCCGATCGACTGTTGCTGTATCTGTTTCGGGTAAAGGGCGATCGACTGTTGCTGTATCTGTTTCGGATAAAGCGCGATCGACTGTTGCTGTATCTGTTTCGGGTAAAGGGCGATCGACTGTTGAGTTAGTCTCTGCGGCGGTATCCCCTAACTGCGGTATCTCAATCTTAGCAGCAGCCAGCGCTGGGACGGCACCACCCTCTAGCGCAACTTCTGGAGTTGAGTTATCCTGAATTTGAGCTATTGCTGCGATCGACCCCAAAGGCACCGCCGCACCAGAAATCAAGAAAGACAGCCAAAAAGCTTTAACGGAGGTTGAATTTTTCACCAAAACACTCACACCACTTGTTGAAAATTAAATTGGGCCAATCTTAAACGATCAGATTGCTTATAAATGTATTTTATTTAACAAATTCTTATGAATATTTAAAATTCTTTGAGGAAGCGATCCATCCCCAATAATATCAAATCTGGTCGATTACCATAACAAAAACAGGGGAGCATCTCATTTTTGTAAAAAGCATTTTTTTCTTATAGTGCGAGCGTCCCCGAAGAGCGTATCGTATAATACG
>JBBSNU010000621.1:0-3344 GCA_038260455.1 Chroococcales cyanobacterium
ACAAAGAGACGATTCTCATGCAGAAACAGTCAACCTACGTTCCCATGAATACTGCTCACCGCGTGGAAAACCCAGGCGTGATTCCTCTGGTGATGATTGAAATCCAAACTGGCGAATACCTCGGCGATGATGACATTATCCGTTTCGCCCAAGATGCTGACGAGGAAGATTAAGATCGAGTTCAGTTAAATAATTCTAATTAAGATCGTATCGTGTCCAGTCGATCGAGCTCGCGATTGGTTCGTAGTGCGGACTTTAGTCCGCTCCTTTTTGCGGACTAAAGTCCGCACTACGAACGGTTTTTGTTATGGTAATCGATCGCATTTGATATCGGGAGCATCTCAGTTTTGCATTTAATAGTGCGAGCGTCCCCGCTCGCGTATCGTATAATACGCGAGCGGGGACGTTCGCACTATCAGAAAAAAATGCTTTTTACAAAAATGAGATGCTCCCCTTGATATCAGACTTAACGGAAACTTAAAATTATCAGCAATTATAACTGTAGGGGCCATTTCTGAAATGGCCCCTACAGGATGGTATTAAGCTTGTTAAAAACGAGCATCTGATTTAGCAATTGGCGATCGTCCTACGGTAAAGCAGCATTTTTCAAATCTACATTTGCCATATTTGCATTCATTAAATTAGCACCGGTCAAGTCCGAACCGTTCAAATTTGCACCAGTCAAATTAGCACCGGTCAAATTTGCATCCCGCAAGTTAACTCCCAGTACGTCGATTCCCGACAAACTGCCGCCTTTAAGGCTGACATTAGCTAAATTCGCTATGGACTGGCGAGCATTTCTCATATTTGCGCCAGCCAAATTGGCACTTTCCAAGTTAGCGCCCACTAAATTAGCGTTGGTGAGGTTGGTATTTTTCAAGCTGGCAATTACTAAACCCGCCAGACTCAGGTTAGCCCGGCTTAAATCAGCACCCTGCAAATTTACCCCGTGCATTCTAGCCGCAATTAAACTCGCACCTTGCAATGTAGCTTGTTGCATATTGGCTTCGTTCAGTTTTGCTTCATTGAGATTAGCACCGTTCAAATTCGCTCCGCTCAAATTCGCTCCGCTCAAGTCGGCTCCGCTGAGATCCATATCAGCAAGTTGCGCTCCTGTCAAGTCACACTTGGCACATTCTTTAGTTTCTAATAGTTGCTTGACTTGCGATACGTTTTCTGCTTTGACTCCAGAAGCAAAACCCATTGCAATTAGTAGCGCTGTTGTTGTTAAAATTCCAAATTTCATATACTGACCCTCGGCGATATCTCTCTCTTAATAATATCCCACATATTTTTAGAGGGTTGGGTGATCAGTCTCTTTGATAAACTGTGACAATCATCACCCTGTTATGCACACAACATGATAAAATTATTGACGTTTCAATTCCTCAAATTTCTTGTAAACAATTATTGCTTTTTCAGGAACCAAAAGGGAAAGGATTGCGTCGGTTCTAAACGGACACCGGTGATGTTGTTCTGAGCAAAAGTATAGTCCTTATCCTGCCAAAGAGGGATGAAAGGTACATCTCTACCTAGTATGTCCTGAATTTCGCCAAACAAAGCTTTGCGGGTTTGGGGGTTTGGTTCTTGGCGTTGCTTGTCGATCAGTTGATTTACTCGATCGCTATAATAAAACGAACCCTGACCCTGACTCGCACCCTTTTCGCACCCGGTGGCCTCCGAACCCGTCGCACAATCCAAAAACGGCTGAATGTAATTGTCAGCGTCAAAAAAGTCGGCGTACCAATCCACCAAAACCGCAGGATAAATCCCCTTCTCTATATTTTGAAACAAAGTCGGAGATTCAACGCTGTTAACTTCTACCTGCATTATCCCGTCCATTTTCAGTTTGGCTAGCGCCTCGATCGTACTCGCCACTAACGATCGCTTTGTGGAAGCAGAAGGATACCAAATTTGCAGAATAAAAGGATTGGCGGCCGAGTATCCCGCTTTTGTTAACAATTCCTTGGCTTTGGCTGTGTTCGCGTCGCCGTACATTTCTTTAAACACCGGCTTGTTAACGTCGAAGGTTGTGGGAATCAGACTGTACAGTGGCTGCGCTTGTCCCCGCAGTACGCGATCGTTAATCAGGGGGCGATCCATCACGGAGGCGATCGCCTGTCTCACTTCTAACTTATCCAGCGGTGGAGACTTGATATTCAGCGTCATATAACTAACTGTACTGCTTTCCCCAGCGATTTCCTGCCATTTCCCTTTTTTCGAGCCCTCGTCTAAGCTGCGAACTTGGTCTGCATCCAGAGACAAATAAGCCACATCGATCGCACCTGTCCGAAAAGTATTGAACAAATTTGACGAACTAGAAAGTAGCAACAAATCAATTCCTGGATTAACAGGTTTTTCCCCCCAATACTTATCGAATGCGTCAAACTTGAGAGAATCGCTGCCGTACCTCGCCAGTTTATAGCGTCCAGTTCCCACAAACGTATCGGGTTTAAATTTACCCTCTCCAATCTCGTAAGCTGTCGGAGAAATTGGACAAAGACCGGCAAATGTCAGCAGGGAAGGAAAAGCAGCAAAAGGCTTTTTGAGTTTAAAAGTTAATTCGTATTCGCCCGTCGCTTTCACCGATTCTACTGCATCGCCCAGCAAGAAAGACGGACGGCCGCCATTTTTGATAAACCGCTGCAAGGAAAATTCCATTGCTGCGGCGTTAAATGGTGTTTCGTCGTGAAAAATCACGCCTTGACGCAGGGGAATTGTATATGTCAATCCGTCTTTGCTAACTTTTGGCATTGCGGTGGCCAAGCCGGGGATTAACTCAGTAGTTCCCGACTTGTAGGTGTAGAGAGTGTCGCCCAAGTTGCGTAGCAGTTGTCCTGATATAATTTCGTAAGCGTCCGCAGGGTCGATCGTCCGCAATTTCAAGGTTGTGCCAATCGTAACGCGATCGTTTTGGGGCGAATTGGGCGATCGAGAGGCCCTCTGGGAGCAGCTTGCAGTTAACAAGCAGCACAGACAGAACAGAGCTATAACTTTAATCACTGAAGGTTTTATAGATATTCTCGGCTGTCGCTTGTTGATTGCCATCGTGTTTTCTTGATACTCCAAATTACTCATTATATTATCAGGACTTACGCACTTTTAGACTAGAAATCCGGTTTCTTGGTAGATGTTTTGCTACTCGTTCGCACGAAGAGCCTGGGAACAAGTTAAGATTGGTTCGTAGTGCGTCCTGGTGTCCGCTCAGGGGGAACGCATCTTATTGAACACTGTTCATCAGTGATGAGTATATTTTAAGAGAAATTCACCATTATTAGAAGCTATAAACACACTTTGTAATGACTTTTAAGAGAAAAGAGGAACTGATTAATGGTGATTTTTAC
>JBBSNU010000622.1:0-3341 GCA_038260455.1 Chroococcales cyanobacterium
CCGCTGACCCACTCTAAAAATCCTTGAAATGAATTTTGTCTGGGCAGCGATTGTTCCGTAGCTGCGATCGCGCATCCCAAAAATACCACGCTTCCCAAAATTGCCAGCAGCGGAAAATGCTTGCCGAACCCAAAGTCTCGCTGGAGGCGAGCTAGGGGCCGGCTCTGACGCCTCAGCATTTTTCCTACCGTCAGTTGTTTGATACTAAAAGGATCGCGCACAAAATGGCCGCTCCAGCTAATTACCATGTGGGAATGGCAGTGGGGACAAGTGAACAGTCCGCTGACCATTCCAACGGGGCCGAGGACGCTGGAACGGTTGCAAATCGGGCAAGTGACAGAATGGGTGTTATAGGTGGGAGCGTTCATAACTGTTTTTCTGGAGTAAAAAAACTAACAACCAATTGAGAGCTTGTGTAACGCCTTAAGGCATAAACCTTTACAGGCACTTAATCCTTAATTCCTAGTTTACAGCCGCGATCTGGTCGATCGGAGCTCACTGCTCGAAAAAACCTTCAAATTGCCAATCGCGCAACGAGTGCAAGTCGGGATGGCAGGTGAGATTGTATTGCAGCGGAGTCACGGTTATTTTGTTGTCGCGGATAGCTTGTACGTCTGTAGGAATATCCTGAGCCACCGACGGATCGGCGGTTTCTTCTACATCTTCTAACAATTCGCCAGCCAGCCAATAATAAGTTTTGCCGCGCGGATCTGTGCGCTTTTGAAATATGTCGAAATAGCGGCGAATGCCTTGACGGGCGATCGCCACTCCGGTAATTTCTGCTTGTGTGACCGCTGGTATGTTGACATTCAACAGCGTAGGTTTAGCCATTGGCTGTTTTTCCAACTGTCCCAGCAAGGTGACAGCAAAATCTACCGCCGGCCCAAATTCCTGCGAGGTATAGCTAGCGAGGCTGAAAGCAATGCTGGGAATGCCTTCCATGATTCCTTCCATTGCTGCCGAAACCGTACCAGAACAGATGATGTCCGTACCTAAATTCGGCCCGTGGTTGACCCCGGAAAGCACAAAATCCGGCGGTTTGTCAAGTAAAGCCCACAAAGCTAATTTCACGCAGTCGGCGGGAGTGCCCGAACAAGCCCAAGCTTTGACGGCGGGGTCAAAAACAGATTCGATAATTTCGGCGCGGATGGGTTGGTGCATGGTGAGGCCGTGGCCTGTAGCGGAGCGCTCTCTGTCGGGACAAACTACGCTCACGTCGTGGCCTGCGGTGGCGAGAGCGTTGGCGAGGCTGCGGATGCCTTGGGCAAAGATGCCGTCGTCGTTGCTAATTAAAAGTTTCATTGAAATTTTTATAGGCCTGAGAATAATCTTAAACTAGATTCAACTAGGGCGAGCGATCGACTTTGAAACCTCAATTCTGCAGACAATGGTTTAAGCGGACTCAAACAAAAACAGAGACGAAAAAGTATTCAAATCCTTCTGATTCACCTGGAAGCAACCGCCAGCCCTGGCGAGCTCGCCAGGGCTGGCGGTTGCAGGTAAACAGTCCGGTTGTTGCCGCCCTTGCCAAAACGGATACCGAGGGTGTAAAGAGATATAGCTTTTCAAGCTCTCATATGAGGTACTATCCGGGATAGGGCATAGGGCATAGGGCATAGGGCATAGGGCATAGGGCTATCCTCACTTTTTTGATAACCGTTATATAGCTTTTCTCACTCTCGATGAGGTATCGATCGATAGCTCCCTCAATTCCTCAATTCCCCAATCTAAAATTTAAAACTTGTTCGCTCGCGACTTGTGCTGAGCGTCTTTCCCTGAGCGAAGTCGAAGGGAGCCGAAGCAAGCCGAAGTATCTAAAATCGACTGACTTCTCACCTTTTTGAGAAAGGCTATATGCAAAACCACCCGCTGACCTACAAAATCTGCTTAAATTCCCAGAATGTACTGGCTGTATTTTTTGGGCAAAACTTTCTGCAAAATGTAAATAATCGCCAAACAAGCCAACAACGTCCCTATCACCAAAAAGCCGAGCTTCAGCAGCGGATGAGCGGGGTCAATAAATTTATAGAACACTAACAACACATATTGCACGACTGTCGAATCTAGCAGATATATAGGGAATGAATAAGCAGCCAATATTTTGACTAACCCAGATACTTTATCGGGAAGTGCGATCCTTTTAGAAAATGCCAGGATCGACAACACGAATAAAATTGCGTATCCTTGAGAAGATAGTTTAAAAAACGATCGCATAAACCATCCCTCCGAATTAACTTCTCCGAGCAGGTAATATTCCCAAATGCTTGCTAGATAAAATAGGATAGTTGCTCCTAAAATTTGCATCTTTCTGCGTTCTAGAACGGGTTGAATTTTGTCATGGGTTGCTCCCAAAAATAGACCTGTTGAAAATGGCAAGATCCAACTAAAAATCCAGCGTTCCATCAAAGGTAGAGGTATTGATATGTATTTGAAAACTGCCAAATAAAAGAATATGGTAAAAATTGTTTGAATTGTTAAACCCAAGATTAAAATTTTTCTGGGTTCTAAAACTCTTAATTTCACTAGGAGCCACCACCAACCGTAGCATTGAACAATTACAATGATGAAGTAATAGGGAGGCATTACTGAGCCTGTCAAGATATCTCTGAGCAATGACAGTAAATCAATTTTTGGGAGCGATCCCCAACTATTTAAGATGTACAAAGCTACTGACCAAAACAGATAGGGAGGTATAATTCTTGACAGTCTTTTTTTGAATACCTGTGCGGGATTATTTTGATTGTCGGTTTTGTTGGTGAGAAAAAAACCGCTCAGCAGTAAAAATGCAGGTACGCAGAACAGTTGCAATGTGTCGATCGCCACAAACAGTATTGGGTCATCGCGAAATGCCGAGAATCCAGCATGAATAATCACAACACCGACGATCGCTAAAGCTCGAATCAAATCAAATTCAGCGAACCGATTAGAAGCTTTTTGCATGGTAAAAAGTAGATGCCAAAAATTAGGGTCAAATCAAAAATTTTCTGTGTGATGACTTTTAACCCTACCAGAAAATGTTATATTTACTCCAATCTTCACAAAACTTATACCAATTCAAACAAGTCTAACTACCATCCTCAATCTGATACCAATTATTAAAATTTTCACAGTCACAGAGTGGGGAGTCGGACACTCCACCGTCCCGTTTCTCTAGGACTCGATCGCCCGATTTCGCAGCAAGTCTGCCGGAAACGGCAATGGCGTTTTTCTACCACTGGGACGATCGCCTACAAATTCAGAAAATTACCGATAAGTCGCCGTTTGGTCAAAAGCAGTTAGTTAACTGTTGTTGTGATGGATGTGCGACGCAGAAACATTATCCAACCGATCGCGCCCGTTGC
>JBBSNU010000623.1:0-3340 GCA_038260455.1 Chroococcales cyanobacterium
AAATGTATTGAGCCGATCGAAGTTTAGGATTAGATTTGGACTTCGAGTTTGAGGTCAAACCATCAAGAGAGTTATACTTGCTTAGGGGCAGTCTGGCGAGAGCGCTTCCGAGGGCGACGGTGGCTGCCGCTGTACTAATACCATTTTTCTAAAGATGTGCTACAGATGAAGTCTGAGCCCCCCCTTACTAAGGGGGGGTTGGGGGGGGGTAAGATCTAGCGCTACTTTATGAAATTGGTATAAGGTTCCCGGTCTGGCCTCCACAAAAACCAACTCGCGATCGGACTCTTGAATAAAATGACACCCCGAGTATAATTTTTCGCATTTCTTTTAATATATGACATACTGCCTTAATCTCGATTGCCCAAGAGACAAGCGTCAGAACCCACCAGGCACAAATTATTGTCTTAATTGTGGTTCAAAGCTCCTGCTAAAAGACCTTTATGCAGCTACTGAGCCGCTGCGTGATGGGGGATTTGGTAGAACTTTTAGAGCTGTAAATCATGGAAAATTTGAGGAATTGTGCGTTATAAAACAGTTGTCGCCCCCTTTAGAATTTCAGCGAAAACCTGCTCATTTCAAGAAGTATGTCCGACTGTTTGAACAAGAAGCAAGGCGGCTTTACGAACTGAAACACCCGCAAATTCCTCAGTTAATTTCTTATTTTGAAGAAGATGGGCGCTTGTATTTGGTGCAAGAGTTTATTGATGGCAATAATTTAAAGGATGAGTTAGAAAAGTATGGTGCTTATAGCGAAACTAATATCAGGGAATTGCTGTTAGATTTGTTACCTTTGCTGAATTTTGTTCACGAGCGCAATGTAATTCACCGGGATATTAAGCCTGAGAACGTGATCCGGCGAAATCGCGATCGCAAATTCGTGCTGATAGATTTTGGGGTTTCCAAACAGGTAGTAGCTGAGGCTCCGACCAAGGCAGGAACTAAATTGGGAACTCCAGGCTACGCGGCTCTAGAACAGCGTCACGGTAGGGCTGTTCCTGCTAGTGACCTTTACAGTTTAGGAGTGACTTGCATTCGCTTGCTGACTTCTGTTATGCCTTATTTGGATATCTACGGGGACATTCACGATGACCTTTACGATCCGCTCGAAGGTCGCTGGCTTTGGAGGGAGGCTTTGCCGAAAGGAACAAAGATTAGCGAGGATTTAAGTCAGATTTTGGATAAATTGATTCAGGAATATGTCAAAGACCGCTATAAGTCTGCTGCCGAAGTTTTGGAAGTTATCAAACCTCCTATTGTTGTGGTGTCCGGGCTGGTCAATTTGCAGCAAGCAACAGTTCTCAGTCCTTCTATACCGACTCAGCCGGTGACTGATACTCCGCTAGTTTCTGTGAATTTAGAGTCGGAAAAAGGTATTGATTATTCTCACTTGGAAAGGCTGCTGGCTGCTAAAAATTGGCGGGGTGCTGATGAGGAAACTTCTGTAAAAATGCTGGAGGCGATGGAGCAAGTTTCAACGGGTTATTTGAGCGAGGAAGATATTAGGAAGTTTCCCGTTAAGGATTTAGAGACGATTGACCAACTTTGGGTTCGGTACAGTCACCGCAGGTTCGGCTTTTCTGTGCAAAAAAATTTGTGGGTAAAGTTGGGGGGAAAGCCTGGTGTTTATGATGCTGCTGTTTGGGAGAAATTTGGCGATCGGGTGGGGTGGCGGGTTAACGGTGAGTGGGTATACTATACTGAATTGAATTTTACTTCTAAAGCTTTGCGGGGACATTTGCCGGGAGGGACTGTTTTTGGGTGGGAAGGTGGGGTTTTGTGCGGTGTTTTAGGTTTGGGCGGGATATGGTTTCTGCTGTCGCGTCGAGATTTGTAGGAAGAAGGAATAAGAAATTCGGAAGAACGGGCTAAAGGCAGGAATTGGGAAATAATATACCTCTTGTACTCATTCACAAATTATCTGAAATTATCTGCGTATATCTGTGTTGCATCTGCCTGACATCTGCGGTTTATGTATTAATCGAGGACTTATGCAATATTGTCTAATAGTAACTAAGTCTTGACGGCGGCTCCGATCTTGCGATCGATCGAGCCTGCTGAACAATATATAGTTTCTTTGACCGATCGCACATCGGGTCGAACGTTAGATGTACAATTGTCAAAAGCTAGCGGCAGTCGCAGTCACAGTCGTTTGGGAGATTTTTTGAACTCGACGAGGGAGGCCGCGCAAAAACCGGGTTTTTTACCCAAATATGGCGGGGATCGCCAAAATTAGACAGTTAGAGGATAAAAAAGCAAGACCAGAGGAGTCTTGGGAAGTCCGGGATTGTCAAGAAAAGGTAAACATCGCGTAGAATTTTAATGTCGCGGCACTAGGAGCAAGCAGTGTGAGATTGGTGATTCTGGGAGGGCCAGGAGCGGGAAAGGGAACTCAGGCACAACAACTGTGCAGCAATTTGAGCATCCCTTTGCTGGCATTAGGGGACATTCTGCGGGCGGAAATCGCAGGTAAAACAGACTTGGGCAAGTTGGCGGTGCCTTATGTGGAATCGGGCGATTTAGTTCCCGATGAAATTTTGATTAAATTTATCGGCCGCCGGCTTTTGCTGTGGGATGTATTTAATGGCTGGCTGTTGGAGGGATATCCGCGAACGGCTTTTCAAGCTGAGGAATTGGATTTTCTATTAGAGAGTTTGGCGCAGGAGCTAGATTGGGCAATTTGGCTGAAGGTGCCCAATGAGGTTTTGTTGAGTCGATCGATCGAACGCGATCGATCGGACGATGAGCCCGAAATTTTACACCGCCGGCTCGATTTGTTCGAGGAACGCACTATTCCTATCTTAGACTATTACGAATATCGCGACAAACTGTTAACTATCAACGGCGACCAATCCCCGGAACAAGTCCAGCAAGATATTCTCAAATCTATCGAGGTTAATAGTAAATAATCATACCATTTTAGATTTTAGATTTTAGATTTTAAATTTTAGATTGGGAATGACTGCAGACTTAACAAAGAGCAAAAATAAGGAATATTAATGCCCAATGCCCAATGCCCAATGCCCAATGCCCAATTACCAATCACCTAAATATTATGTCTTTCCAACGTCCCGACGGCCGACAACCAAATCAACTTCGTCCGATTAGTTTCGATCGAGAGTTTACCAAATTTGCTAGCGGTTCCGTGCTAGCCAAAAGTGGCGATACTCAGGTACTTTGCAGCGTTACAATCAAGCCGGGAGTGCCTAAGTTTCTGGAGAATACCGGACAAGGCTGGCTGACAGCGGAGTATCGAATGTTACCGGGATCTACGCCGCAGCGACAAGAGCGGGAATTTATGAAATTATCGGGACGCACTCAAGAGATTCAGCGGTTGATT
>JBBSNU010000624.1:0-3337 GCA_038260455.1 Chroococcales cyanobacterium
CACAGGAATTAATTCCTCCCCAAAAACCTGAGAAAAAAAACTAACATCCGGTTGCAAACGCATCGAACCGTGCTGCAAAATAGCATCGCCCCGGCGCAGTTGCGCGCTACCAATTAACTTGCAGCCATCGGGCGTAACTAAATCAGCACCCGTCGCAGTACCAAAACAATTCGGATTATGAATGTAACCCCGTTTAGCTTCCCCGTAGTGCAAGTCTAAACCCATCGCCCTCCAACCCTCAATCAAAAACTCGCAAATAGTCTGATAAGCTTTCAGGCGACTGCTTCCAAATCCTGACGCTACCACTGCATAAGTTAAATCTCCTTGGTGGAGCACGGCGCGCCCGCCGCTAGGCCTCCTCACCAATTCTACAGGCATTCCCTGCCAAGATAGCTGCTGCCAAAACTCCGGCCAGCGCTGCTGGTGGTAGCCCAAGGAAATCGCCGCTGGTTGCCAAGTATAAAATCGCAGAGTTGGCGGATTTTTCCCCGCTAGATGCTGTTGCAGCAGCCATTTGTCGATCGCCATCTGCAACTTCCCAGGCGCTGACAGCAGCGGAATTAAACGCCAAACAGAATTAGCCATCAGTATCTGCTCCTCAGTTTCTAGTCAATATTCGCAGAATGTTTTAAACTTAATAACAGTTTTTGGGCCTGTCTTCAAAGTTGGTGCAAGTTTCAAGCCCGTCGGTGCTTGAGAAATAAATAGCAAAATTAATCGCAGAACCATGAGCAACAGTGTAATTGTCATTAACGACGAAAAGTTTGAAGCAGAAGTGCTGAAAGGAGAGCAACCAGTGCTTGCCTATTTTTGGGCGAGTTGGTGCGGGCCTTGCAAACTGATAGCGCCTTCGATAGACTGGGTAGCGGCAAACTACAGCGATCTGAAAGTGGTTAAGATGGAAATTGACCCCAATCCTAATACTGTCAAACAGTATAAAGTTGAAGGAGTCCCAGCACTTAGATTGTTTAAAAATGGCGAAGTAGTGCTTTCCCATGAGGGAGCTATTACTAAACAAACTCTGATCGGTTTGCTCGAAGGTCACTTATAAAAGTGTGAAGTGATTCGGGAGTTTTCAACTCCCAATTCACAACTAGGTAAATTTCAAACAATTTGTGAAAATCTCTTGTTATCTTGCTCTGCGCCCTCTGCGTTCTCTGCGGTTAAATTTAAAAAGATGCTCTGGCAAACAAATTTAAAGCCTGAGTTATTAGCAATTTAAAATTAGGAAGTCAACTCTTATAATTTCAACATCTGCCATATTTCTATTTCCCGAAGCGGCGAGGTAAAGAGAGGCAGAGCCTCTGGATCTGCATTGCCCGGCAGAGCCTGGTAACGATCCCACGAGCAAAAATGCTTTTTACAAAGCCGGAGACACCCTGTTTATTTGGTTTCAATTCGTAGGTGCTAAAACAATCATTAACGTCTCAAAAATACACAAAAAGTATGCAATTTGCCAAACGTTTAGAATCCCTGCAATTTAATGTATTTGCCGATATGGATCGGGCAAAATCTCTCGCTAGAGCAGCGGGGAAAAATGTAATAGATTTGTCTCTGGGTTCTTCGGATTTGCCTGCGGCGGCTCACATTACAGATGCGATCGCCCATTCCCTATCTGATCCTAGCACCCACGGCTATTTACTGTTTAACGGGACACGAACTTTCCGGGAAGCCGCAGCTTGCTGGTACGAACAAAAATTTGGGATTTCAGTTAATCCAGAAACAGAAGTGCTGCCGTTAATTGGCTCCCAAGAAGGCACGGCGCATATGCCTTTAGCTGTACTCAACCCCGGAGATTTTGCTTTGTTGCTCGATCCGGGTTATCCTTCCCACGCAGGCGGTGTGTATTTGGCCGGCGGTCAAATTTATCCGATGCCGCTATTAGCAGAAAATCAGTTTTTGCCAGTTTTTGAAGATATTCCGATGGCGGTGCTGGCTCAGTCGAAGATGATGGTTTTGAGCTATCCTCACAATCCTACAAGTGCGATCGCCCCGCTGGCTTTTTTTGAGAAAGCCGTGGCTTTTTGTCGCCAACACGATCTCGTTTTAGTACACGATTTCCCCTATGTGGATTTGGTGTTTGACGATTCTGCAGGGGCGGTGGATGGTGCGCGCGCGGCTTCCTTCGATATCGAGAAAAACCGTAAATTGATGGCGCCGTCAATTTTTCAAGCCGATCGAGATAAGAGTGTGGCGATCGAGTTTTTTACACTATCTAAATCCTACAGCATGGGAGGTTTTCGAGTCGGATACGCGATCGGCAATTCCCAACTAATTGCAGCCCTGCGACAGATCAAAGCAGCAGTAGACTTCAACCAATATTTAGGAATTTTGAACGGAGCGATCTCCGCATTAACAGGCCCTCAAGATACCGTCAGAAGCAGTGTAGAAACCTTCAAAAAACGGCGGGATAGCTTTGTAAACGCCCTACAAAACATCGGATGGGAAGTATCCGTACCCCCCGCCACCATGTACGTCTGGGCGAAACTGCCCCAACCTTGGACATCTGATTCCATCAAATTTTGCACTCAGCTAGTAGAGAGTACAGGAGTCGCAGCTTCCCCCGGTGCCGGTTTCGGGAAATCAGGAGAAGGCTACGTGCGATTTGCCTTAGTCGAGCCGCCAGAAATTTTAACAGTTGCAGCGAGCAAAATTGCGGAATTTCTCAATTAGAGTTGCACTGCATTCAATCGCTCTGTTTTGAGCAAATAATCTGCGTTTATCGGCGCTGCATCTGCCTTGCATCGGCGGTTTTTCGATCGCATCGAAAATTTGTGCAATCAGTCTCTCGATGGGAGCATCTCAATGAATGCGAAAAAGCAATTTCTTTACAGTGCTGTCCCCGCTCGCGAGTTGGATAGATCGCGAGCGGGGACAGCACTATAAAATCAAAACTGAGATGCTCCCCTCTCGATCGGCTTTTTTCGATTTAATACCAATTCTTAAAAGTATGGCTACTTTTGAAAATTGGTATAATTTCCCACTACTAGCACTTACGCACGGGCGATCGTAAACCGGGTTTTTCACAAAATACACAGGTTACGGCCCGCCAAAACCATCAAAAACCCGGTTTCGACTCGAAATCCGCAAGTCTTCTATCGTTATTTCTACCTAAAGGAATAGATATTTTTACACAAGATATGTCAAAATCTATGTTTAGAAATGTTAACGCGAGACATCTTGGGAATTGCCAGTTCCGCTGACCCACTCTAAAAATCCTTGAAATGAATTTTGTCTGGGCAGCGATTGTTCCGTAGCTGCGATCGCGCATCCCAAAAATACCACGCTTCCCAAAATTGCCAGCAGCGGAAAATGCTTGCCGAACCCAAAGTCTCGC
>JBBSNU010000625.1:0-3337 GCA_038260455.1 Chroococcales cyanobacterium
AAATAATACTGTAGGGACACGGCACTGCCGTCTCCTCTATATCATTCCGGTGTAACCGGAATTGATATTAACCGCCGATTTGAGACATGGTGCGGCTGTAATTTCCTTGAGTAGTTCCCGAATCCCGCTGTTTGAAATTAATCTCCGGTTTAATCTCTAATATTTCCCGTACTCGATCGCGCAATTCGCCTGTAGACACCCCATTCCGCAAAGCAGTTTTCAAATCAATTTGCCCCGTTTCGTTCAGCAGACAAGGCCGCAGCCACCCGTCAGCAGACAAACGCATCCGGTTGCACCGATCGCAAAAACACTCCGACATTTGACTGATAAATCCTAAAGTGCCCTTCGCCCCCGGAATTTGAAACACATCCGCCGGCCCGTTTCCGCGCACTCCCGACTCGGCTAACCCGTATTTTTGATCAATTTGCTGCCGCAATTCCGCTGATGCTACCCAACCTTTGTCGCCAAATAAGTCGCCATTCCCGATCGGCATAAATTCAATAAAACGAACGTGCCAATTGCGGTTAATTGTTAACTCTGCCAACTCCAATATTTCGCCATCATTCACACCGGGAATCACCACAACATTTAGTTTTAGCGGGTCAAATCCTGCTTGATAAGCTGCTTGAATTCCCTCCCAAACCTGCATCCACCGAGAACGCCCGCGACTACCAATTATCTTATCAAAAGTCTCCGGTTCCAAGGAATCTAAACTGATATTAATCCGCCGCAAACCTGCATTGTAGAGATTTTCTGCCATGCCCGCGAGCAAAAATCCGTTAGTTGTCATTGACAAATCTCGCGTTTCGGGCAAAGATGCGATCGACCTTACCAACTCCACCACCCCAGGCCGCAGCAACGGTTCCCCTCCTGTCAACCGAAATTTCGTAAATCCCACGGGTATAAAAACTTCGCGCAGCAGAGTTAGCAATTCCGAGTGAGTTAACAACTGCTGCTGCAATACGTAGTCCAACTCGCTACCTTCCGGCATACAGTAGAGACAGCGGAAGTTGCAGCGGTCTATCAAGCTAATCCGAAGGTAGTCTACGGGATTCATGTCAATACTTTGTAATATCACTTAATTATAGATGCTGACTCGATTTTCTGCCATTATTAATAGAGAACAAAAGACCTGCATCGATTTCTCTCTCTTCTCTTACTCTGCGCTCTCTGCGCCCTCTGCGGTTAATAAAAAAAATCTAATTGGCAAATCCATATATCTATGACATTCTTTAAATTTGAAGCCGATTTTGTAGAAGCCCTCCGCTGCATTCCAATGCAAGTACGCCTCAAGTTAGATACTTGCGGCATTAAACTCAAGTTGCAAGACTGGAATCATTTTACTCAAACAGAACGCCAAACAATTGTAGAGCTTCCTTGTTTGACAAGTCCAGAAATTATCGAATATCGAGAACAGCTAAACCAAGTATTAATCAAACATACTGGTAAATCTGGAACTGATTTGGCGATCGACCCAAATCCGCCCTGGATGGATGCTGCAACCATACCAGAATCTGTGACAGCCAAAGCCCAAGAGTTTGATTTGACTATTACTTTGGCACAATGGAAGGCTTTGGGTGCGATCGAGCGATTTGCTTTGATTAAGCTTAGTCGATCGAGCCACGAGAATAAAAATTTCATCCCGGCGCTGCAAGAGTTTAAGGTGATTGATTGAGTTTGAGTTTTAATTAACCGCAGAAATTTACAGACTCGACGCCTGTTCTACAGAGGAGCGAGATCAGAGACTGTTCTGCGTTATATTAAAAGATTATATATATTGAGAAATACATCAAAAAAAAATATAATTGCAGCATAAAAACAGTGATTGTGCTAAATGCGATCGGTCTGTGACACAACCGCTGCCTGCTACGAGCGTAAAACCTTTATGGTCTGCACGCTTGCCTCGCCCCAGTACCTCGGCTCTACCCTTCTCTGACGCCGATCGAAAAATTCATTTTTTTTTAAGTTATGTTACCTGCACGTGGTATTATTCGATCTGAAGTGTACGAGCTGTAGCTTTTGTCACACTTATCGCTACAAAACGGTTTCAACCGAATTAATTGTAGTGGGAGTCAACTAACACCGACTGCTTTAAAAGTCAAGTAACCTTGTCAGATCAATCTCGCGCATCCATCGCTGAAACGGGCGACATCTCTCATGCGGGTTCGCCCCAACCGGAGTCCACCGACGCTATGCAAGATTTCTACAAGCTTCAACAACAGTTGTTTGTCGTCACGCTTGCTTTCACGGGAATAGTTTTTGTCTCGGTGTGGATTTTGTATTCGCTCAACATTGCCCTCAATTATGTGATTGGGGCGATCGCCGGTGTGGTTTACTTGAGAATGTTGGCTAAAGACGTTGAGCGCATCGGCCAGCAAAAGACGAGTCTGAGTAAAAATAGGTTAGCTGTATTTATTGGGTTGATTATAGTAGCAACTCAGTGGAATCAGTTACAGATTTTGCCCATATTTTTGGGATTTCTGACGTATAAGGGCGCGATCGTCTTTTATGTGGTGCAAAACCTATTTGTTCCCGACCCGGAGAACGGGTCAGGCAGTCGGTGAATCCTCCACTGTGTGAACTTCTTGTGAATGGAAATGCTAAATGTCTTAAATGCTTTTAATGCTTTTCCCCTCGCTGAGTTGGAAGTAGGTAAGCATTTCTACTGGCACATAGGTAGTCTCAAAGTTCACGGTCAGGTATTCATTACCTCCTGGATTGTGATTGCTATCCTCCTGATAGCTGCCTTCGCGGGAACTCGCAATATGCAGAGAATTCCGCGCGGAATGCAAAATTTTATGGAGTATGCCTTAGAATTTCTTCGAGACTTGGCTAGAAATCAACTCGGCGAGAAAGAGTACCGTCCCTGGCTGCCGTTTATTGGCACTTTGTTCCTGTTTATTTTTGTATCGAATTGGTCGGGGGCTTTACTTCCTTGGAAACTAATTACGTTACCAGAAGGTGAGCTAGCTGCTCCGACTAACGATATCAACACGACGGTTGCACTTGCTTTGCTGACTTCTCTGGCATATTTTTATGCGGGCTTCAGTAAGCGGGGTTTGGGTTACTTTAGTAAGTACATCGAACCAACCCCAATTTTGTTACCGATCGCGATTTTGGAAGATTTCACCAAGCCTCTTTCTCTGAGCTTCCGTTTATTTGGTAACATTTTAGCGGATGAATTAGTGGTGGCGGTTCTGGTGGTATTAGTTCCGCTGTTCGTACCTCTGCCCGTAATGATGTTGGGTCTGTTTACCAGTGCGATTCAAGCTTTGGTATTTGCCACCTTGGCAGGAGCTTACATTCACGAAGCATTGGAAGGACACGGCGACGAACA
>JBBSNU010000626.1:0-3332 GCA_038260455.1 Chroococcales cyanobacterium
AATTGCTAAAATCTTCGCCAGCGGCGGATAAATCCAAGTCGGTACCGGCGCGAATTTGGCGGTAAGTAAATTTAAAGCTTGTTCGTTGTAGTTGGCAAAATCGTCGTAGCTTTCGACTTCGCCGTAACCCATCAGCAAGACTGCAACGCGATCGTTACTTGCCGGTGCAGCAGATGTTTTCAACTGAATTTTTTCTGGAGAAGCAACCACTTTGTATTCCTCAATTTGAATGTTTTTGACTTAACCCGCAATACCGCCAGGGGTTTGAACCCATGCCGGACTGCCGGACAGGGGGCGTTAAGTTTTATGTTTTCTTAAGACTCCCTCACCTTGCCTCAGATGCCAGCGGTTTGGAGCGTTCCCAGCGTTAAAATTGGGGGGATAGTCTTCAAACAGCACTCTGTTATTAGTTTAACATCCTATCCCCCCGGATGGTATATAATTTATTAGGTATACAAATAACGTAAAGTTATGTTAAGCTTGTGATTAATATTATTGAAGCACGATGAGACTGGTAATTTGCCCCGGAATCCACGACCCAAAGCTAACCGATCGCTTCCTAGCAGGACTTTCGGAGGTTTGGGGAGAGGAATGTCCTCGGCAAAATCCGCCAAAGCTCGATCGCCCCAAGGTTTTTCCCGCTCATAAATATCCGCCTTTTTCAGCCCTTGACATATTGCAGTTTGTGTGCAGCCAAGACTTAGCCGGAGAAAGTTTAGTATTTGTCAGCTTTTCGGCAGGAGTAGCCGGGGCGATCGGGGCGGCTTGGATGTGGCAGCAACTCGGCGGCCAAGTCGGGGCATTTTTTGCCCTAGACGGCTGGGGAGTACCCCTGGGGGGCACTTTTCCCATCCACCGCATCAGCCACGATAGCTTCACGCACTGGAGTTCAGCCATTCTCGGCAGCGGTGGAGACAGCTTTTATGCAGATCCAGCGTTAGCACATTTAGATTTATGGCGATCGCCCCAAACCGCAAAAGGCTGGCACATCAGTCAAACCTGCGCCGGTATTGAAACGGCAAAACCCACAACCGCAGCAAAATTTTTAGTCCACCTATTGAAACAGTACGGAGTCCAATCAGTTGTTTAATTTGAATTTAGTATCATCATCGGCGATCGCACCCATTACCACAGTTTCGGGCCTAGACAATTCTGTCACTTCTGACAAAACCAATAGCATCAAACAGTGGCTAATATTTAGCGCCTCAGCATTTTTAGTCTCAATTCCAGTCTTCGTGCAAGCACCATTAGTGCGTTTATATCCAACCATCAGCTTACTCTCAACAATTCCCTGGTTCGTCCTCAGTTTAATTCTGATTTTTCGCCCCAAAACCCAACTCTGGGGAGACTTATTATTAGGATTTGCCGGATGTTGGCTGGCAGGTTCCATCTACTGGGGCTGGTTTAGATGGGAACCTATTTTACATTTACCTATAGAATCAATTGGCTTGCCCTTTGCAATTTGGTGCTTGAACAAATCTTGGGGAAAAGTTGGCGCATATTTTTACTTGGGTTCGCTATTTGGCACTGCGATTACTGACTTATATTTTTATTTAACTGGGTTGATGCCTTACTGGCGCAAAGTCATGCACGCGGAACCGGAATTCGCTATGCCGATTTTTCAAAGTGCGATCGGGCAAATCGACACTCCTTGGGGCATAGGCTGCGCTCTACTTTTAATTGCTGTGTTGCTAACCGTCGGTTTGCTGAGTTTGCGCGACGCGCAATTGCACTGGCGCGCTTTCAGCGGTGCTGTTTTGAGCACGCTTTTGGTGGATGGTTTGTTTTGGCTGGCTGCTTCTGCTGTTTGAGATTTTTGACCGCAGATGTGGGCGGATTGACGCTGATTGACGCAGATTTTTTGATGGTTCGTTTGTCTGGTTCGTCTATTAATTTTGACTTAAGATTTTTGGGGATTTTTGACCGCAGATGTGGGCGGATTGACGCTGATTGACGCAGATTTTTTGATGGTTCGTTTGTCTGGTGCGTCGTGCGTCGGGAGCATCTCAGTTTTGCATTTTAGCGTGTTCCGCTCGCGAGTACAATACGCTCTTCGGGGACAGCACTATAATAATAAAAATGCTTTTTGCAAAACTGAGATGCTCCCGGTGCGTCTGTTTTCTGGTTAGTAGGAAAAATTCAGGTTCGATCGACTAATGCACCCGATTAATTTTGACTGTTGACTTGATATAAGTCACAGGATAACCAGGATTAGTTGGATTACCGATTAACCGCTGATTCTTACAATCCACAAGCAAATCTAACTTCTCCAAAACCACCTGACCAATTAACACCTCATCACCTGTCACTAAAGCATCCTCCGTAGTTCTACGTCCATCAATTTCAATTAATATAGCCTCTGTTACTCCTACGGTTTCTTGACGATCATCAGCATACTTAACAACTTGCTGTCCTATAATCCGCAAACCAAGCTGCTGTAACATCTCTTCAGAAATTACTAGGTAAACCGATCCTGTATCTACTAGAGCTTCTGTTTCACACTCACGCAACAGCCGAGGCGCGAGCAACCCGCGACTAATTAGAGCTTCATCTATGGCATTTGTCAGCTTTACCTGAGTCTTAACTGCCCCCATTTTCTTGATTCCATCCAATTCTAATTTATTTAATTCTTTCATAATAAATTGTCTGTGAATCTTTTTATGCTTACATTATACGAATTCTGCTAACCCAGACGCGATCGCCCCTGATTAACCCAGATTTTTTGAGATGAGTATTTAGCTTTAACAATTATGAGTTACAATCTAAAATCTAAAATCTAAAATCTAAAATCTAAAATTAAGCTCATGGCTTTTCTTTCAATTCGCGGTGTAGAACATTATTACGAGTGGATAACCGCAGACAACAGCGCCCAGCCCAGCGGCAAGCCGGTAATGGTATTTCTCCACGGCTGGGCTGGCTCGGCGCGCTACTGGGAAAGCACGGCACGGGCTATGGCTGATGATTTTGATTGTTTGCTTTACGATATGAGGGGTTTTGGTCGATCGCCCTTGCCGCCATCACCACCTGAGTCTAGCTACGAACTCGAAACCTACGCCCGCGACTTGGCCGAATTATTAGAAGCTTTGAATTTACCCCGCGTCTTTCTCAATGCTCACTCTACAGGTGCATCGGTTGCTACTTTATTCCTCAACCTTTATCCCGAAAAAGTGGAAAAAGCGATTCTTACTTGCAGCGGGATTTTTGAATACGACGAGAAAGCCTTTACAACTTTTCATAAATTCGGCGGTTATGTCGTGAAATTTCGGCCGGCTTGGTTGGCTTCTATTCCGTTTGTCGATCGCATCTTTATGGCCCGGTTTTTGCGCCAATCT
>JBBSNU010000627.1:0-3328 GCA_038260455.1 Chroococcales cyanobacterium
AATTAAGCAGGAAATTGCTTTTTACCAGCAGCGATTGGCTGTGGATTCCCGCAGCGGTTTGAATCGGGCTGCGTTGGCGGGAGTTTATTTGAAAATGGCTCGCGCAACTGGGGAGGGTGGTTGGTTTTTATTGGCAGAACAGGCGGCCGAAAGGTCGATCGCCGATTTGCCTTTTGACAACAAAGGTGCGCTGTTGGTTTTAGCTCGAATTGCTGAAGCGAGACACGATTTTGCTACTGCTTTGCGCTTGGCTAAACAGGTGGGTTTTAAGGATGAAGATGCGATCGCCCTTTCGGTTACATCTAACTTAGCGATGGGAAAAGTTAGTGAGGCAAGCACAGCCGCAGAAACCTTAGTTAATCGGATTCCGAACTTGGGTTCTCTCACATTAAGAGCGTTAGTGAGAGAGGCGCAGGGCCGAGATGCTGAGGTTTTGCAGGATTACCGGCAAGCAATGGCGGCGGAGGAACCGGGAGAGATTGCGGGATCGGCGCGCGCCCGATCGCTCTTAGGTCGCTTTTACGCCCGCCGCGGGCAGTTGGTGCAGGCGAAAGCGCTATTTTTGGAAGCGCTGCGGTTGGTGCCTCGATACCCGCTGGCGCTGATTTATTTGGCGGATTTGGAAACGAACCAGGGCAATTATCGCGAAGCGGAGGCTAATTACAGCAAGGTTTCTGCCTATTCTGGGGGTGCTGCGACGGTGTACGATCGCCTTGTGGATCGCGGTATGGCGAGGGTGAAGGAGTTGCAGGGAGATGCGATCGCCTCCGATCGACTGCGCGACAAAGCAGAAGCTGGGCTGCGACAGGAACAGGCTTCTGGATCTGGCGGTTTCGGACACCGGCGCGATTTGGCGAGTTTGCTGTTGGAAAAAGGTCGATCGCAGGATGTCGCCGAAGCGCTGCTGTTAATGCAGGATGAGGTAAAAATCCGCAGGGATGCTGCGACGTTGGATATTTACGCCTGGGCGCTTTCTAGCGCTGGGGAATCGCAAAAGGCCGATCGGGTGATGGCCGAAATAATGCGATCGGGCATTCGCGATGCGGGTATGTTTTACCGGGCTGGTGCGATCGCCCGCACATTAGGAAAAGATGCTGAATCTCGCGCTTATTTTCAAAAGGCTAAAGAAACCGATCCGAGCTTTGACGGGCGATCGGGCAAAACATTAGGTTTAGGAAGTTTTGAATTTTAACTGATAACTGGTGTAACTGGTTCCAAGGCAGAGCCTGGTAACGAGTACCGACTACAAAATCTTACAGTCGGTTGAAACCGACTTCAGCTTTGAGCCAGGGGTTTGAACCCCTGGCGGCCTCCTAAAAAACGCACAATCTTTCACAAAATAAACTTGTTTTAACATCAAAAAATATGCCAAAAAAATTACACAAACCCTACAAGTATCTCATTCTTTTTTCCATCACAATATTACTATTTCTCACAACCTCAACCAGGCCAGTTTACTCGCACTGGTCAGACTTATCAGTCGCAGAAATAATCGTCAACGATTTTCAAACCGAAGTAACATTAACCTTTCCAACCGGCTTAACAAAATTCGCCGACGACAATCGAGACGACCAGCTACAAGCAGCCGAAGTTCGCAGCCACAAAAAAGAGCTAGAAAAGTTTTTAAGCCAACAAATCCGCATCACCAACAGCAGCAAAGTTCAAGGTTCATTAACAGTAAATCCGCTAGAAATAGCAACTAAAACTGCCAACTTGATCCAGCAACCCAATACCCACAGCACCTTAATCTTAAACTACACCTGGCCCGCTTCTAGTGTAATTTCAAAACACGACAAATTGCGGATTAACTACAATTTATTTTTACCCGGAGTGGCTACAGCTAGCTGTCAAGCTACGATAGTGGAAGCCGGTGCTGTAAAAAGCTTTGTATTTACAGCCCAAAACCGGGAGTTTTTGTTAACAGGAAATGAATCTATCTGGGATACAGGTTGGAGTTTGCTGCTAGCAGTAGCCGGAGCATTTGCGTGGGGATGCGTGCACGCCATGTCGCCCGGACATGGAAAAACCATAGTCGGCGCTTATTTAGTCGGTTCGCGGGCCACTCCCCTGCACGCCTTATTTTTAGCAGCAACAACCACAATAACTCACACTGCGGGCGTGTTTGCAGTCGGCGGAATTACCCTTTTCGCTTCCAACTTAATCGAACCAGAAAAACTCGATCCTTGGCTGAGTTTAATCTCAGGCTTATTAGTAGCCGTCATCGGCTTTAAGTTGCTTTCAGAAAGAATCAAAACAAGGTTAGTAACAAAAACGACCGTCCGCAAAAAACCAACAACTAAAATTCTTACCACGCTCAATTTAAATCACTTCATAGAAAAAATCAGGTTCGTAGTGAGGACTTTAGTCCGCAAAAAACCAAGGACTGAAGTCCTGACTACGAACCTTGAAGAACCAGTGAATCTGTTAAATAGAGGAACTTGGGAAAGAGAATTTAAGCCAGTAAAACCAGATATATCTCAGCACTACCACCATCACGGAGACGGCCGCTTGCACTCGCATTTGCCCCCCGGTGCTGACGGCGATCCAATTACTTGGAAAAGCTTATTATTGTTGGGAATTTCGGGGGGATTGTTGCCTTGTCCTTCCGCTTTGGTGATGCTGTTGAGCGCGTCTGCTTTGGGGAATGTAGGTTTGGGAATGACGCTAGTGGTAGCCTTTAGTTTGGGATTGGCTTTGGTGCTGAGCGCGATCGGATTAATCTTAGTTTATGCGAAACGGAATTTTGATAAACTACCAAAACAGATAACAGCCGTGAAGTTTCTGCCGGCCTTGAGTGCGACGCTAGTAATGTTTTTGGGATTGGGAATTTCGGGACAAGCAGTGTGGAAAATATGGGCGGCGAATCAATGGGTAGCTGGCGGATAATACAATTTTAGATCGTAGGGTGCGTCAGTTTCGATGATGTTGTGAACGCTCGAAAATCTCTCTGCTGACGCACCGGACAAACTAATACCAGGCGTAGGTGCGTCAGCTTTGATGATGTTGTGAACGCTCGAAAATCTCTCTGCTGACGCACCGGACAAACTAATACCAGGCGTAGGGTGCGTCAGCTTTGATGATGTTGTGAACGCTCGAAAATCTCTCTGCTGACGCACCGGACAAACTAATACCAGTTGTGACAACTCCCAGCACTAAATCGAAACGATTATAGTGTGGGCTTCCAAGACAATCCGGCTACTGCTGAGGAGGCTCTTGGCTTTAAGAACGGGTTGACCCACCGCCCTGTTTTTGATATTGATAGCTGCATTATGGTCACGGTCTAGGCTGCATCCACAGTGAGGACAGTCGTGCCAACGAACATGGAGCT
>JBBSNU010000628.1:0-3326 GCA_038260455.1 Chroococcales cyanobacterium
ACTCGCACGTCTTGCGCCGCCGCCTGTTTGAGCAAAAACAGCGGGGCTGTTGTGCCGTCTCCGTAGGGTGAATCGAGGGCTTTGGCGGTTGGCCCGATCGCGCCCAAGATCGCATCGCCCGTCGCCGCCACTCGGATCAGCGGAATCCCGAAAAAGTCGGCAACCTGTTGCGCGTAGGGCAATTCGGAATAGGCTTCGACACCAAAATCGAGGGCATAGGCGCGGACTTTCAAGCCTGCTTTGACTAGCAGCGCTGTCACTAGGGAAGAATCAATCCCGCCTGATAGCAAAACGCCGACTGGTTCGTCGATCGGCAAATCAGCCACCTGTCGATCGATCGCCTGTTGCAACAGCGTTTGCAATTGTGCGATCGCCTCGTCTTCACTCCGCAGTAATTGCGGCGCTTCTTGCCAAGCCGATTTGAGCGATCTCACTTTCGGCTGAGACTTAACATCGGCGATTTCCCACAGGATCTCGGTTCCGGCTGCTACAGATGCAATTTGCTCGATCGCAGTTAACGGCGTTGGTATATATGAAAAACAAGCATAACTGTGTAGGGCGATCGGACTAATTTCAGGAGAATCAATCAGCGGTAGCAGCAATTGCATTTGAGTCGAAAACCAAATCGTTTCTGCCAACTGCATCCAGTAAAGCGGCACACGCCCAAACGGATCGCGCCCCAGCCGTAGCTGTCCCGTTTCCACTCCAGCCCAAGCATCTCCCGGAAAATCCGTCGGTTGAAATCGCCCGCAAGCATTCAGCGTCACTGTGTCAGCCGCGAGGATTGATGCAGAGGCGATCGCCCACTCGGATAATTTGCCCGATCGGATGCAGTAATTAGGCACTAAACGGCTAAGCGTTTTTGTGAGATCAATCTGTCCCCAGTAGCCGATGAAATGTGCAGGTTTCTCGATCGCACCCATATCTACTTCACCACGAAAGGTTCACTACCGATCGCGCGCCCATCCAGAGACATCCGAACCTCCCAGTTTCCCGGCGTGGAAGCAGATCCGAGGTCATAAAAACAGTGTGTATTCCAAACCGCAGTATCGATCGTGCGAGTCTGATACTTACTCTGATGAACAATTTGACCACCGGGATTAGTCCAGTCGCATTGCAGAGACAACTGATTGCCGATCGGAGCATTTTTCAAAGTCACCTGGTAGTAGATGCGGGGATTGATTTGACGATTGACTTGACTGAGGCTATCACCACCCTTTTTCGATAGCGAAATCCTGTCTTCCGTTGACGCAACTTGACCATTTTGCTGCTGTCGATTTTGCCCGAATAGAATGCCGATCGCGATCGCCGAAATCACAACTGCTGTCGAAGCAATCGCAATCCAACGATTCCGTCGCTGCTGTTTTTCCAGGGCTTCGCGGCGGTGCATTTGGGCGATCGCATCTTCCAGAAGTTCATCAGGCAAATTCAACTCCCGTAAAATTTCTCTTACCTGATCAGTCCCCAATTCTAACTCGCGCTGATTCGATAACCTATCGATTTCAGCCACAACCTGTGCTAACTGAACTTGAGTAAGTCGAGTTTCCATAGAGTTTCCCCCAGTAAAAATTAGATATATAAATCACCCCTTTCTTCTCCTCCTCTGCGCCCTCTGCGCTCTCTGTGGTTAAATTATCCATATTATTCAATAAATAATTCTCAAAGTCAATTCATAAAAATCATAACCTTAACATCATAAAAATCATATTTAGATAAAATCCAGACTAGCAAATTCCTCTACCTTCAGAAAATGAATTAAATCCAACTTTCCTAAATCCAGTGTTTCCTGTTGGCGATTCAACCAAATTGCATTTAAGCCAGAATTTTTAGCACCACAATAATCAGCCTTAAAACTATCGCCAATATGCAACACATTTTCCGCAAGGCAATTATGTTTCTCCAAAGCAACAGTAAAAATTTGAGAATCGGGTTTGGCAGCACCAACTTCAGTAGAAATTGTCACTGATGTGAAATATTCTGCTAAATTTAATGCTTTTAAGACTGCATAAATTCGCGAATCGAAATTCGAGACTACGGCTAATTCAATACCTTGTTTTTGCCACCTATTTAATGCGGGGAATACATCGGGATAGACAAACCAAGGTTCGGCGGTGGCAAAATGAGCGTAGAGTTCGGCAAAGAATTTGGGAAAGTCCGAAAATTGATTGAAAACGCCTGCTATTTGAAAGGCTTTCGCGGAAACTCCAAGCCACCATTCAAATTCTAATTGGGGAATTTTTGCCACTTCTATTCCTGGAAATGCCATTGGACTTGCTGAGGCGAAGCTTTGAAAAAATGCTGCATTTAACTCTTCACTCTTAACAGTTACTCCAAAACTATTGGCTAGTTGTGCGTAGACTTCGCCGACGTTGCCGCGAACGTCAAATAGTGTGCCGGCGGCATCTAAAAATATAATTTTTGTCATTTGAGAAGGAAGAAGGAAGAAGGAAGAAGGAAGAAGGAAGAAGGAAGAAATTATTGTAGGGTGCGTCGCCAGAAAAAATTCCTAAATTTAATCGACAATCTCACAGCGACGCACCTTATACGATAGTTGAGCAAATAGGGAGCATCTCATTTTTGTAAAAAGCATTTTTTTTATTTATTATAGTGAGAGCGTCCCCGCTCGAGAGTATATAGGCGAGCGTGCACGCTCGCACTATAATTAAACGCAAAACTGAGATGCTCCCAGCAAATAAGCCCAAAAATTGTCTTATAGCAGGATTTTTTAAGATTGGTATTAGTTAGCTATTTACAAGGTGCGTCGCTTTGAAATTGTCGATATGTAGGGGCGGTGCCCCCGTGCCCGCCCGGATTTTTCGCAGGCGACACACCCTACTAATATCAACTGTTAACTATTACTTTTTTAGCAAGTCCTGAATTGGTTTGCTAATCCAATTGAATCCAACTTTTATTTGGTGGTCAAATGTTGGCATCCGATAGAGATAGGCTAGGCGGCGAGCAATGTGTGCTAGTTGTCCGTCGAGTTTGATTCCTAAACCTGTGAAGGTGGCGTTGTCTGTTCCTAATGTCATCATTTCTCCTAGCGGCTGGTAGCGGAAAGGTAGTAATGGACGATCGCTCAACGAGGCCCAAATATTCCACGCGGTATAATCCGCTTGCTGGAATGCTGTTTGAGCGGTGGAGGGGACTTTTTGACCGGTTGCATCGTGACATTCTGCTATGTCTCCCAAGGCAAATATGTCTGGATGGTCGATAATTTGCATCTGCGGATTAACTATTAGTTGACCGCGACGGTTTTGTTTGAGGGGTAGCGATCGCACTGCTTGACTAACTTGAGTTCCTACTGTCCACAATACTATGTCTAC
>JBBSNU010000629.1:0-3322 GCA_038260455.1 Chroococcales cyanobacterium
GAACAGGCAGGGTGGCGGGCCACAGGGTGCGCTGTCGATCGGCAAAAGCAAAGCTAAGGTCTACGTCGAAGGCGAATCTGCGAAGATTACTTTTGCTGACGTAGCCGGCGTAGAAGAGGCTAAAACTGAATTAGTCGAAGTTGTGGAATTCCTGAAAACTCCCGACAAATATACCGCAATTGGCGCAAGAATTCCGAAGGGCGTGCTGTTAGTCGGGCCTCCGGGAACTGGGAAAACGCTGTTAGCAAAGGCTGTGGCTGGTGAAGCGGGCGTACCGTTTTTTAGCATCTCTGGTTCGGAGTTTGTCGAACTGTTTGTCGGTGTTGGCTCTGCGAGAGTCCGAGATTTATTTGAGCAGGCTAAGAAACAGGCTCCTTGTATTATTTTCATTGATGAATTGGATGCGATCGGCAAATCTCGTAGTACCGGCGGAATGTTTGGCGGCAATGATGAACGCGAACAAACTCTGAATCAACTATTAACTGAAATGGACGGTTTTGCTGCGGGAAATACTACGGTGATTGTACTCGCTGCAACTAACCGCCCGGAAAGTTTGGATGCTGCTTTGTTGCGCCCAGGCCGTTTCGATCGCCAAGTTTTGGTCGATCGCCCGGATTTATCTGGCCGCGAAGCAATTTTGAACATTCACTCTCAAACAGTGAAGTTGGGCCCGGATATTGACTTAAAGGCGATCGCCACTCGCACCCCCGGTTTTTCGGGCGCAGATTTGGCAAATTTGGTCAATGAAGCTGCCTTGCTGGCGGCGCGTAACAAGCGCCTCGCTGTGGCACAGGAAGACTTTTTAGAGGCATTTGAGCGCGTTGTAGCTGGCTTGGAAAAGAAGAGCCGGGTGCTCAATGAAAAAGAGAAAAAGATTGTGGCTTACCACGAAGTCGGGCACGCGATGGTTGGTGCTGTGATGGCTGGCGGCGGCGAAGTGGCGAAAATCTCGATCATCCCGCGCGGTATGGCTGCATTGGGTTACACGTTGCAGGTTCCGACTGAAGACCGTTTCTTGTTGGATGAGTCGGAGTTGCGCGGTCAGATTGCTACGCTGTTGGGTGGGCGATCGGCTGAAGAGGTTGTCTTCAACAGCATCACCACCGGCGCGTCAAACGACTTGCAAAGGGCGACTGATTTAGCCGAGAGAATGGTCACAACTTACGGTATGAGTAAGGTTTTGGGGCCTCTAGCGTATGATAAGGGCCAGCAGGCGATGTTCCTCAACGATGGTATGGGAAATGCCCGCCGTGCGGTGAGTGCCCAAACTGCTGAGGCGATCGACCAAGAAGTCAAAGAAATTGTCGAAACAGCGCACACACAAGCCTTAAATATTCTCAAGGAAAATCGAGAATTGTTAGAAACAATTACCTCGAAACTTTTGGAAACTGAGGTGATTGAAGGTGAGAAATTGCACGAATTTCTCGCTTTAGTCAAGCCTGTAGATAAGGTGGCTGCTGAGGTTTAAAAGGGTTTAATAGGACTTACGCATCAGAGTCCAGAAACCGGGTTTTTACGAGAAGACGCGCTGTAGCCCGCAAATTCGGCAAAAACCCGGTTTCTTTATTCAGAGTGCATCCAGGACTGTTTAATTAAACCGCAGATGAACGCAGATGAACGCAAATTATCTGCGTTTTTTTTGTCACATTAAGCGAGTTAACCCTAATTTTTGTGTGATTTCAGCCCTAGTATCAAGTATATCGCTGCATCTGGGGCGATCGCAAAAATCATTGAATTCTCATTTGATAACAATTTTCCCCACTCTTGCAATATTATGCGTAGGGTGTGTCGCCATCAACAATCTCTTGCATCAAGACCGACAACCTCATAGCGACGCACCATTTTGAGGCATCTTTACTTTTGCGATCAACGCGCCATCCCATATTCCGCAGTAACACAGGCTACAAAGGAATTAAGCGAGTTACTGAATCACTGATATAAGTAAATCTTCCCTAAAAACTATTGCTAGTGGTGCTCAACCTGTGAGACTATTGGGCTAGTAAGTTAATTGTCATTAAGCTATGACTGTTCAGGTATATAGAACACAGCCTTACGCGACAACCCATGAGAATCGTCTATTCGATGCCTTGCGAAAGGAATTGATACGGGCGTGGGGCGATTCAGAAGACTTGATAATTCTGCTAGGAAATTTCTACTGCCACGGTAGCGAAATTGATGCAGCAATTCTGAAAAAGAACAGTATGATCATCATCGAGTTCAAAGACTACGGCGGACATATTAGTTTTTCAGAAAATGGGCGTTGGCTTGCAGATAATGTAGAGGTTAAAGGTGGGAGCAAGCCAAATCCATATATTCAAGTCAGAGATAACAAGTTTGCGCTAATCAACAGATTAAAAGAAATTAATTTTCCGTCACACAGAGAACAAAATTTAGGACATATATCTGGGTTAGTGCTTTTTCACAAACCGATTACCTTTGATGATTCACAGATATCATATAATATTGAAAGGTGGTTTCATGTAGTTGATTTCGATCGCGCTATAGAGCGGATCTCTCAAATTAATAGCCGAGAAATTAATCTTTCTAATCAAGATTTGGAATCCATTGTCACACATCTTGACATTCCTGAGTATGTACCTCTAGGACTTGGTACTATAGCAATTCCTGCTGATTTGTCAGCACTTGACACTACTGAACTTGAGTTGCCTGAATATCTACAATCTGTAGTTGATCGGGTTGAACAATTTTTAGGTTCTTCAAACAAGATTTTAATCGTTACTGGAATGATTGGAACTGGTTTGAATCTGCTGCCAAAAGCTATTGCAGATACATCCAGAGCGTTAAGTCGAAATTGCTCGGTTCTTGCCCCTAACAGTAAAATTGCGTCTCTTTATCCAGTTGAGTCACAAAGTATTTACTCACATATTTTCACAAAAAACTATAAAGTAGAGAAGGAGCAGCTTGTCTATGGATTGAAGAAAAATGAGGATACAGAGAAACAGGTTTACATCGTCGGTGATGCCCATCTGATATCGGATTCACTGTTTGAGACTGATGTTTTCCGTTATGGTAGCGGGCAACTTCTCACAGATTTTCTGGAATATACTGATATCAAAGAGAGCAAAAGACAGGTAATTTTTCTGGGCGATCCATTTCAGATAACCAGAGGTAAGACTGATGAATCAGCACTATGTTCTGAAGGCTTGCAGGCTGCTATCGGTGGTGAGATAGAGCGAATCAATCTTGATTTTATACTTCCAGGCGAAGAGCAAAATTTGTTTGTAAGAAATTGTCAACAACTGGCTAAAAGTATAAGTTGTGGCAGATTTAATCACCTCGCAGCCATAGCCGATTCCTCGAA
>JBBSNU010000630.1:0-3321 GCA_038260455.1 Chroococcales cyanobacterium
CGAATCACATCTAAATTGTGTTCGATTACCAAAATTGAATTACCCTTATCCACCAACCTTTGCAGCACATTTAACAAATGGTGAACATCATAAAACGACAAACCAGTCGTCGGTTCATCAATCAAATAAAGCGTCTTCCCAGTAGCGCGGCGCGACAGTTCCGTAGCCAGCTTCACCCGCTGCGCTTCACCTCCAGAAAGAGTCGGCGCGGGCTGTCCCAACTGAATGTAACCCAAACCCACATCCACCAAAGTTTGCAGTCTGACGCCCGCCCTGGGAATATTTTTAAACATTTCCAAAGCCTCCTCAACAGTCATGTTCAAAACATCAGAAATTGACTTGCCTTTATACTTCACTTGCAGCGTTTCCCGGTTGTAGCGCGCACCTTTACAAACCTCGCACTGCACGTAAACATCCGGCAAAAAATTCATCGAAATTACGTTCACTCCTTGGCCGCCGCAAGCTTCGCACCTTCCTCCTTTTACGTTAAAAGAAAACTGCCCTGCTTTGTAACCCCTTGCCTTCGCTTCAATGCTTTCGGCAAACAAATCCCGAATCACATCAAAAACTCCGGTGTAAGTAGCAGGATTGGAACGCGGAGTGCGGCCGATGGGAGATTGATCGATGACAATTACCTTATCAACCACATCCTGCAGAGACCGTTCGCCCTTCGTTTTGAGAGCTTCCATATCGGGCGGTAAAGGAACTTTTTTGGTAAGATAGTGTTGCAGCGACGGGTACAGCAATTCATTGATTAAGGTGGATTTTCCAGAACCGGAAACGCCAGTCACGCAGACGAGTTTACCCAGCGGAATTTCCACATCAATATTTTTTAAATTGTTGCGCGTTGCATTTTTGATTGAAAGAGCTTTACCGTTGCCTTTTCTCCTTTCATTGGGAGTTTCAATTACTCGTTTTCCCGACAAATAAGCACCGGTTAAAGATTCCTCGGCAGCCAGCAAGTTTTCTAAACTTCCTTGCGAAATAATTTTGCCGCCGTGAACGCCTGCGCCTGGCCCGATATCGACAATGTGGTCGGCCGCTCGCATGGTTTCTTCATCGTGTTCTACTACAATCAAAGTATTGCCTAAATCCCGCAACTTTGTTAAGGTTTGCAGCAGCTTAAAGTTGTCTCTTTGGTGCAGTCCGATGCTTGGTTCGTCCAAAACGTAGAGGACACCGGTCAAACCCGAACCGATTTGAGTGGCGAGGCGAATTCGCTGGGCTTCGCCGCCGGAAAGCGTCATTGCTGGACGGTCTAATGTCAGATAATCTAATCCGACATCGAGCAAAAATTGCAGTCTTGCTTTGATTTCTCTCAAGGCTAAGTCGGATATTTGGAATTGCCGATCGCTCAATCCCAAATTATCGACTCTCTCCCGACATTCGCGAATCGAAATACTGGTCAAATCGACAATGCGGTACTGTCCCAGCCGCACCGCCAGTGCCTCTGCTTTCAAGCGTTTGCCACCACAAGCCTCGCAAGGGCGATCGACTCGATACTGTTCCAATTTCTGCTTAATTAAATCAGAACCAGTATCGTCGTACTGGCGCTGCAACATGGAAATTACACCTTTAAAATCTCTCCTCAAATCAGTGACGCTGGTGTCTCGCTTCTTACCTTCTGCGGTTTGTTTAAACTCATTTCCATACAAAATCACCTGTTGGTGTTGTGGCTTCAAGCGGAACCAAGGAGTGTCGATCGCAAATCCGCAAGTATCAGCAACACTGCACAGTAAAGAAAGATAATAGGAATTGTCTTTGTCTGACCAAGGGGCGATCGCACAATACAGAGGCGCTTTTTCGTCAGGAATCACCAACTCCGGCGCAAAAGTCCGCAAACTCCCCAAACCGTGACAATTTGGGCACGCACCGTAGGGGGAATTAAACGAAAATAACCGGGGCGAAAGTTCTTCCATTACCGCGCCGTGTTCGGGACAAGCAAAGTTTTCCGAAAATACGATCGGCCCATTTGGTTCGGGATTTTCGTCAGTTGCTAACTCTTCAATTATCGCAATTCCCTCAGAATGGCGCAAACAAGTCGAGAGAGAATCAACTAAACGTTCTTCTAAACCGGGTTTTTTAATTAGCCTGTCAACAACGATTTCGATGTTATGCGTATGATTTTTATCTAGTTCGATATTTTCCGAAAGTTCTAAAATTTCTCCGTTAACTTTCACCCGAATAAATCCTTCGGAAGCTAAACTCGACAGCAATTTGCGGTGAGTGCCTTTTTTTCCGCGTACAACAGGCGCGAGGAGGTGAAAGCGAGTGCCGTCTGGAAGCGCCATAACCCGATCGCACATTTCATCAATTGTCTGCGGCGCAATGGAGCGATCGCAAATCGGACAGTGCGGTTCGCCGGCTCTGCCGTAGAGTAATCTGAGATAATCGTAAATTTCTGTAACAGTGCCGACAGTCGATCGCGGGTTGTGAGAAGTTGACTTTTGGTCGATCGAAATAGCTGGACTCAGCCCCTCGATCGCGTCCACATCGGGTTTGTCCAACTGTCCCAAAAACTGGCGGGCGTAAGCGCTGAGAGACTCAACATAGCGGCGCTGTCCCTCGGCAAAAATTGTATCGAAAGCCAGGGAAGACTTACCGGAACCGGAGACACCAGTAAAAACGATCAGTCGATCGCGCGGCAGTTCCAAATCGATATTCTTCAGGTTGTGCTGTCTCGCACCGCGAATCCGAATCGTATTTTGGCTGTTGGAGTTAGAAGTCGTCACCTGATGCCCATTGTGGGATGCACTTGGCTGGCTGTGTGAGGTTTCGGCGCGTTGGGACATGAGAGTAGTGCAAAACAGTGCTTAACCATCTTAGCGCTGCCTTTGGAATAGGTAGCATCCAAAGTCAATAAGCTCAAAGAATTGTCAAATAGGTTTCCGTCGGCCCGTCGGGCAAAACCTTCAAACTTTGATGCTTCAAATCCACTTCAATTCCCAGCATTTCCATCGGAATCACGCCTAAAAGCGGAGTTTTACCCTCTGGCAATTCCAGACATTCAAACGTGCCTTCGCGCCCGCACAGAGAAATTTTAGCATCTTGAAAAATCCGAGCCTCGCTAATACCAGTGGCAGTTTCCACAACCACTTGCTTAAGGATTCTCAAACCAAGTCTAGCAATGACATCTTTCGGCAAACACAAAGTTGTCGCGCCCGTATCCACTAAAACATTTGGTTCTTCCTTACTTACTATGCTAAATCAATAGCTAAATCAGTAAAAATATCGAAACAAATATATAGAAAAGTAAATCAAGTCCTTGTCCAGCTTGACATTTGGGCTAGTTTAATTGTTAATTATCAAAGAGCCACAAGA
>JBBSNU010000631.1:0-3319 GCA_038260455.1 Chroococcales cyanobacterium
CCAATTAGGATTTCCTTATCACGATCCAAGGCGAAAGCAGGTGCGGGCTCGATCGCGATCGCCCCAGCAGCAATTACTGCTAAAATAACAAAACTCAGCAAGAAAGTATAAATATGTTGGCGAATTGCAGAAGTCATACAAATTAAAGCTAATGGGCAGCGATGACAGTTCACAATTGAATTCTAGCAGAAAGCGCGCGCCGGCTTCCTCCAATTCTTCCCAATCCCCCAACAGTCGGGCTCTGGGCACATTGGGAGAAAACTTAGTCGCCGAGTGGCTGCAGCAGCAAGGTTGGGAAATCCTGCACCGACAGTACCACTGTCGCTGGGGAGAGATTGACATCATCGCCCTTGGAAAAGATGAAGCCAGCTATCAAAACCGAGTCATTCCCGATCGCCAATTCCCAACATTAGCATTTGTCGAGGTCAAAACTCGCCGCCGGGGAAATTGGGATCTCGGTGGAATGCTGGCTGTTAGTGCTACAAAACAAGCCAAACTTTGGCAAACCGCCGAAATATTTTTAAGCACTCGTCCAGATTTAGCAAATAATTCTTGTCGCTTTGATGTCGCCCTCGTCAGGTGCGAACCTTCACGGCAAAATATTAAGAAAATATTACCACCATTAACCGCAGCAAATTCTCAATCCGCCCTTGCAGGAAACTACCGGCTTACCCTGCAAGAATACATTCGAGCGGCTTTTAGTAACTAGAAATATCTCCTTAAAAATTACAATTTAAAATCAAAAATTAATGCCTGTTTTGCTTGTTTTTACTTTTTGCCAGGAAGAGCGAAAGTAACACAGTCTCTGAGGTTCTGCATCCTTTGAAATGGCAATTTATAGAAGAAAGATGATGGGAGCATCTCAGTTTTGCATTTATATAGTGCGAGCGTCCCCGCTCGCGTATCGTATAATACGCGAGCGGGGACGCTCGCACTATAATAAAAAAATCCTTTTTGCAAAACTGAGATGCTCCCAAGTTGATTGTAGGATGTGTTTAAATTATTCAATTTTAATTACTTAAAAATTAGAATTTAAAATCAAAAACTAATGCCTGCTGGTAATTTTAAATTGTTAACTTCCCTCTACTGTCCCGGATCTCGATCTCGATCTTTAATGGACGTGGAAACAGGGTTAAATCCTTTCCCCATCTCCCTATCTCCTCCCCCGGGCTGTGTCGTCACAGTTATATCGATCGGCACAGAAGTCTAGGCGAGGGTTTCCGGGCAATATCCCAGACCCTTGACAAATTGCTGGCGAAACGCTTCAATTTCTTTACGGTCGGGGCTGCCGTGACAAACCACCGCCACCTGGTAGCGGCGCATCACGCTTAGTGGCGACTGTCCTGTTTCCAAACTCCACAGTGCCATTTGCAAGCGAATTTCTGGATCGTAAGGAATCCCGAGTTCGTTCATAAAAGCCCGAAAATCCCCGTGCATTTGTGGAGTTAAATATTGGCTCATTTTCACCTTCACTACCCAGCCGTCAATTTGGTGAATAACAGTGATAAATTGCAAGGGAAGATGACTAGCCGCGCGCAGGTAATCCACCACTCTCAGAGTGAGGCTAGTATTGGCGATGTAGTAGAGGTATTCCATAACTATCCTTCGAGCAAAGCTGATGCTACACCTCTATCCTCGCGGGCTATGCCCGCGACCACAAGGGGAAAAGCACCCGACTTTGGATGGGGGTTTTTACCCAATTTGTTACCCAGTTGATAGATCGATCGTACAGGAATTTACCCGATGACAGAGATTGACTGGTCTTTGGACGGCTACGACTACGAACTTCCGCCCGAGTACATTGCCCAAAATCCCGCAGTACCGAGGGATAGTTCTCGCTTGCTGGCTGTAGATTCTCCCAGCAGCCACCAACACCGGATTTTCCGGGATTTGCCCGACTTGTTGGAACCGGGAGACTTGCTGGTACTCAATAACACCCGCGTGTTGCCGGCCAGGCTCTACGGGCACAAGCCCAACGGCCCGGCGGTGGAGATATTGTTGATGGAAGAACGGCAGCACAACTGCTGGCTGGCCTTGGTTAAACCCGGGAAACGCTTAAAGTTGGGAGCAAAAATTGAGTTCGATCCACACTGTAATGACTCTGCTGCTGCAGGCCCTTGCTGTTGCCTTCCCCACGGGGATGAAGTCGCGAGGCGATTGACTGCGACAGTTATAGAGAGGGATGAGGCAACCGGAGGACGGCTGTTGGAGTTTGACATCCCCACAGATACGACTCTGGCGAAGTTTTTCGACGAATACGGCTATGTACCCCTGCCGCCCTACATCGACAACTCCCAAGCTGCGCCGGAACAGTATCAGACTGTGTATGCCGATCGACCGGGGGCAGTGGCAGCCCCCACAGCCGGCTTGCACTTCACCGAAGAATTGTTCAGCCGCTTGGAGCAGCGGGGTATCGAAAAAACTTTTGTTACCCTCCATGTCGGGGTAGGGACATTTCGCCCGGTGGAGGTGGAAGATGTGACGACTCACCAAATGCACAACGAATGGGTGGAAGTATCCGCCGCCACCGTGGAGAAAATCCGCGAAACTAAAGCTAGAGGCGGGCGGGTTTTTGCCGTAGGTACAACAGCAGTGAGAGCTTTAGAGGGAGCCGCCGCAGCGAGTGGCGATTTTTCCTTGCAGCCTTTTTGCGGCCCGACAAGTCTGTATATTTATCCGGGCTACAAGTGGCGGGTTGTAGATGGGATGATTACCAATTTTCACTTACCGCGCTCTACTTTGATGATGATGGTAAGCGCGATGATTGGAAGGCATCGGCTGATGGATTTGTACCTCTGTGCGATCGAGCATCAGTACCGCTTTTATTCCTTTGGCGATGCCATGCTGATTTTACCGGCGGCAAAGAAGGATTAACTCATATTTGACACCATTCTCAACTTGTCCTTGAGGGGCGGGCGATCGGCGGCTACCCCACAATCCAATTTATGTGTTGTGGGACAGCCATCGGGCCTGTTAACCGAGAATGGTGCAAAATATCAGAAATGCCAGTTGTTAATTTTTACTCGCTTTACTCTTCCTCCTCCTGTTCATTGCCGGGATACACGAAGCTGTTGGAACGTCCAGTCAGAACAGATTTGCCCAGGGACAGAGCTTTCTGAGCTGCCACAGTAGCTTTACGCTTCCATGTGGCCTTACGCATATTCTTTTTGGATTTCGAGGTTTTCTTCTTAGGAACTGCCATGACGCTAAATACTTTGAGATTGTATAGACAAACAAACATTCTAGCCGATTTTGCCTTGCTCGCTTGCTCGACTCTGTGACAACAAATGTTTCATTAGTAGGGTGCGTCAGCCGTTAG
>JBBSNU010000632.1:0-3312 GCA_038260455.1 Chroococcales cyanobacterium
GCCGTCGCCGTAAATTCGCTGCCAGCGATCGAATCCCGTCGAGTTAAAATACTGTCTAACTATAGTCTTGTCGTCTACCAAATTCATCGATCTGCCTGCTGCTGAGTTATTGCCAACGGTTTGATATTATAGCAGAAGAAGGAAGAAGGAAGAGGGAAGAAGGAAGAAGGAAGAGGGAAGAAGGAAGAAGGAAGAGGGAAGTTCGGCAACGGATTCGCTCCACGGATGTAACGGATTTAACGGATGTAACCAATTTCAGTCCGATGGAAGTCGGAAGAAGGAAGAGGGAAGAAGCAATCGAACGCAACGGTTTCAGCGATTGAGAACACCCTAAATGTCTGGCGCGATTGCTATTATGTAGCAATCTGGCTCGGAAAACGCGCAAGTTAGAAGAACCGATTTTAGATTGGAGGTTTTAGATGGGAGATGAAAATCTAAAATCTAAAATCTAAAATAGTCTGTGCCAAGTTAATTCTTTTGTCGCTGCATTCAAATTCCAGCGCAACAATTGAGTTGCTGGTTTGCCGATAATTCCCGAAAGTCCGATCGCCTTTCTGGGAGATTCTGTTGCTAGGGCGATCGCACTTTCTGGCTCACAAATCCCCCACTTCACCAAATTCTGCACTCCCGCCAACAGCGGCAGAGTTGTACCTGCCAAAGTAGCAGATTCCAGGGGCGTGTGGTAATCCAATCTTACCCAAGCCGTACCTTTTCTGACTTCAATTTGTCGGGAATCCCAAGGATAAACACCGTCAGGCAAACCCAAAGGAGCTAAAGCATCGCTGACCAAAAAAATGCCTGTTTCGTAGCTGCCGGCGCGCAGTAAAAAATCGATCATTGTCGGAGAAACGTGCTTGCCGTCAGCAATTAAACCGCATTTTACGCCCGGATAAACGATCGCAGCGCCCAACAAACCTGGTTCTCGGTGGTGCAAACTCGGCATTGCATTAAAAGCGTGAGTTACCATTGAAGCTCCGCTCGCAAATGCTTGCTGCGCTTGCTCTGCCGTCGCTTGGGAGTGTCCTAGACTGACGGCAATTCCCAAACTTTGCAAATAGGGAATGACTTCGCCCGTGCTGTCTAATTCAGGTGCTAAAGTAATTATTTTGACAACTTCGGCACAATCTCCTAAAACTTGCTTGACATTTTCTATAGTTAGCGGTAGTAAAAACTCAACTGGGTGAGCTCCTCGCTTCTGCGGGTTGAGAAAAGGGCCTTCGAGGTGAACGCCGATAATTTCCGCTTTTTTTGTTTTATTTATTGCTGGATCAGCGGTTTTTGCACTGCGGATATAATCAGCTACCGTCGAGAGCGACCGCCTAAATTTATCCAGCGAAGTTGTTACCAAAGTAGGCAAAAAAGCATCGACTCCCTGATTCCATAAAAACTGACAAATTTTAGGTAGAATTTCAATTTCCTTGCTTTCTAAATCGGGAAAAGCAAAACCGAGAGCTCCGTTAATTTGCAAATCAACACCGCCCAGGGAAACCCAATCTCCTGCTGCATCAAGCACTTGCAAATCTGGAGGACAAATCCGTTTAAATACGGCATCCATCGGGCAAACTTCTTGAATGATGCCCGCTTCGTCAACAGCCAGCATTTGCAAATCCTTGCAACCGGGGATGCGAGCATTGAGAATATTGATGGGGGCGGCAGTTGGGGTTGTGACTTCAGTCATCCGATTTTAGATTTTAGATTTTAGATTTTAGATTTTAGATTTGCTCGCCTCAATCGGGCGGCTGGTGATGAAGATGCGGAGCTTTTTGCTTTCTGCACTCTTGGCTTTTGACTAAATTGCTCTCCTGCATCAGTTTGGCTACAAAATATCTAAATTTTAGTTAACGCCATAATTTTAAATTACCATTAACCTGAAATCTCACATCTGAAAATTGCATGAATCAACCGATAGTTGGAATTATTATGGGCAGTGATTCGGATTTGCCTACCATGTCTGATGCGATCGCCATTTGCGAAGAATTCAACATACCTTGCTCTGTGGCGATCGTCTCGGCCCACCGCACTCCCTTACGTATGGTAGAGTACGCCCAAACCGCTCACCAACGGGGATTGAAAGTCATTATCGCAGGTGCTGGGGGAGCGGCGCATCTCCCGGGAATGGTAGCATCTTTAACTCCTTTGCCAGTAATTGGCGTGCCGGTACCGAGCTGCCACCTGCAAGGGGTAGATTCGCTGTACTCGATCGTGCAAATGCCAGCCGGGATACCGGTGGCAACAGTAGCGATCGGCAATGCTAAAAATGCCGGCTTGCTGGCAGTTCAAATATTAGCAGTTTCTCAGCCAGAATTGCTAGATCGAATCCTCGCATACCGCAAAAACTTGTCCGAATCTGTAATGAATAAACAAAATCAGCTAGAAAATGTAGGTTATCAGAACTATCTCAATCTGAACAATAATCTATAAATTTCTGTAGTAGAATTGGAAAGTTTTCGGGTTCTTACCGATCGCAACAGTTGTAAAGAGGGCGAAAATGATTAAAATGACTGTCGGGAAAAAAAAATCGAAACAATTCAGGCGGGAGTCTTTAGATTTACCAGCAGCTAAATCTTTTACAAAAGTTAACAGATTCCAGAAATTACAAAGGGCGATCGCCCGCCTCACTCCAAGTTGGCAAGCCTGCATACCTTTAGCTGCAATCATCGTCTTGGTGTGGGGATATGCGGCGGTAGCCCAAACAGCTCCCGCACCAACCACCGAGGAACAATTAGCCAGCCTTAAGGTGGGCATGGATACCATGTGGGTCATGGTGGCGGGGATGCTCGTGTTCTTTATGAACGCGGGTTTCGGTATGTTGGAAACCGGTTTTTGCCGTCAAAAAAATGCGGTTAACGTGCTGTCCAAAAACTTGATTGTTTTTGCACTGTCAACGATCGCATTTTGGGCGATCGGCTTTGCGTTAATGTTCAGCAACGGCAACGGTTTTATCGGCAGCAGCGGCGGATTTTTCCTGTGGAATGTGGCTGACAACAGCCCCGCCACAGGAGATGCTTATCAAGGCATCTTCAGCGCCTTAAACTGGACGGGAGTGCCCCTCAACGCTAAATTCTTTTTCCAATTAGTTTTTGCGGGAACTGCTGCCACGATCGTTTCTGGGGCAGTTGCAGAGCGAATTAAATTCCTGGAATTCTTAATTTTCTGCTTGCTGTTAGTAGGCATTGCTTATCCGATTACCGGACACTGGATTTGGGGCGGCGGCTGGCTGGCAACAGCGGGATTCTGGGATTTTGCCGGTTCGACAGTGGTTCACTCGGTAGGCGGTTGGGCTGCTTTGATGGGAGCGGCATTTCTCGGCCC
>JBBSNU010000633.1:0-3309 GCA_038260455.1 Chroococcales cyanobacterium
ACTTATGAGAAAGGCGTAAAAGTCTTACCTCATGAGTTAAAACAGTATTTGCCCTCATGGCAACGTTCTGAAACTTTACCAAAATGGGATATCACGATTATCCCATTATGACTGGTATTTTATTTGTCCGCAAGTCCCTTAGTGTGGGATGAAAGGCGCGGTGAGTTGAGGATTCCACACGCTTACAACCTCCCACGCTCTCCAGCGTTGAGCCGTGAGCGTGTGGATGACGAGACAAACAAATTCGGCGTTGTCGATGCTCCCATGAGCGATCCTAGCTTGTTTTTAAAAGAATCCCCCACTATAAATAAATATAGTGAGGGAATTCTTCTTTGAACTAATTTAAGTTCAACTCCTTACGGAGTGGTTTTCTTCGTCAATGTTTGTCCAGGTTTGCATCAGGAACACTTTCCCCTTAACTCCAGAGGTATGTTTAATTACTGACCGCAGTGTTCAGCGCTAGAAAACGGTTTACCAAACCTGTACGCTGAAGTGCCTATATATTCTGAGCAAACGTAGCGACTCTGGTGTAACGAGCCACTGAGACTAATGACACGCTCCCTAATTTCTTAAGAAGCCCACACGCTCGACGGTCTTCCGTTCAGTGTGTGGAGTTGTCACATTGGTTAATCGATCGGACATCATATCACCGGAGATTAGTTAATCGCCCGTCCCCTCAAATTCGGTTGATTGCAGATGATATTTGTAGGAAAACGGCACTTACTTGTCCGGGGCTTAGCGTTCATTCAACCGAATCTGATGTCATTAGGATGGAAAAAACGCTAATCCTACATGGCATCAGCGGGGATCAGCACCTTGTCAATTACGTGAATCACGCCGTTGCTAGCTTTGATATCAGCTTTGACAACATTAGCGCCGCTGACAGTAACTTTGCCTGCGCTAACTGCTACGTTCAGCGAGCTGCCTTCCACACTTGTAACATCGCCGGATTTTAGGCTAGTAGATAAAACCGAACCAGGAACAACGTGGTAAGCTAAAATCTTAGTAAGTTGGGCTTTGTTTTCCGGTTTGAGCAAATTCTCCACAGTTCCTTCTGGCAAAGCAGCAAATGCCGCGTCTGTCGGTGCAAAAACAGTGAAAGGGCCTTTTCTTTGTAAAGTTGCAACCAAGTCTGCTGCTCCCAAAGCCTTTGTCAGCGTCTTGAATTGAGGGTCGCCCGATGCAATAGCGACAATATCCTTAGTGGCGGCCATTGGTGCCGGTGAAGCAGCGGTTTTCACATTTCCTGCAACTTGTTGAGTTTGAGCTGCATTAGCAACAGTTGTGTTGGAGTTGATGTGAGCCCAAGCCGGGAAAGCAATCAACGCGCTAGCGCCGATTAGTCCTGCCAAACCTGTGAATTTTTTGCTCCCGTTAGGTAAATTTTGATTTTTCATTGGGCTTAGATTTCCTTATGAGAATAAAAGAGTCAACATGAATTCTTGTGTTAGCCAAATTTCCACAAAAGATCGGGTTGCAAAGGCTAAGGTATAGAGAAAATTTTCTGGAATTTGCGATCGCACCAAAACTTCCTTAATATAACGCAAACTTACGGAAAAAGCGTCAACCGCTAAATCTGTAACTCAAAACCTCAATCGCTGAACCTGTTTGGGGTAAGTCAGCAGGTTTAATCGAAATCGTGTCATTATTCAATCGGCGCACCGCAGTACCATCCATCAGCGCCAAGAATTCATCTAGCGGCACTAAATCGCACGCAGCATCGGCGGCTTGGGTTTTGTAATGCGTGGGAATCACCATCTTTGGTTTGAGAATTTGCAAAGTTTGCTTTGCTTCCGCCGGAGTGTAAGATTTCGGCCCTCCGCCCACGGGAATCAGCACCAAATCTGGCCGCCCGATTAAGATTTGTTCTTCAATGCCGATCGGGCCAGCAACTCCACCCAAGTGTAAAATCTTAATACCGGCTTGCTGCCAGAGCCAAGCCACATTCACCCCAAATCGCCTGCCGCCCTCCCGGTCTTTTTCCGTGCGAATCCCTTGAATCCTCAGCCCGTTCGATCGATAAGCCCCAGGCTCGTACAAAAGGCCTGGATTGCCAGAAAATCCGTCCACCGCCCCTTCATCGAGCAATCTGCTGCTAATCAGAATCAAATCAGTGGGTACTTTGGGAGAGCGATAGCCAGCCGTACAGCCCAGGGGGCGAAAAGGATTCACCAGCACCCTCGCACCGCCTCCTGTAAACAAAAAGCAAGTGTGCCCCAACCACTGAACCGACAAAGAATCAGCAGTTTGAGCTTGATAGCTTTCCCATCCAGAGGGCAAACCAGTTGCTAAAGCTGCTAGCAAACCCGTCTGTGCGTAACGTATTAATTGTCGCCGTTTCATCTTGTGGTTAAGGTTGTCGGGTGTTGGTCGTTTGTCGTCTGTTGTTATACCACAAAACACAGTGAGTCGATTTTAGATTTTAGATTTTAGATTTTAGATTTATATTGTGCGCGATCGATTAACCGCACTACGAACCGAAGAGCCTTCTTGCTTCTTAAAGTCTTTTTAAGAAATTCCGTAATAATTGTTTTCCCGAAGTCGTCAAAATACTTTCCGGGTGAAACTGTACGCCTTCAATGTGCGGATATTCCCGATGCCGCACGCCCATAATCGTTCCGTCTTCCACCCAAGCCGTAACTTCCAAGACTTCAGGACAACTCTGCTTTTCTATTACCAAACTATGATAGCGAGTTGCAATCATCGGCGATTCTACTCCTACAAAAACTCCGACTCCTGCGTGTTCTACCTGAGAAGTTTTGCCGTGCATCAATACTGGTGCAGAAACTATTTTGCCACCAAATACTTGACCGATACTTTGATGTCCGAGACACACGCCTAAAATTGGCAGACTCGGCCCCAATTCTTTGATTAATTCCAGAGAAATTCCCGCATCTTCCGGCCGCCCTGGGCCTGGAGAAATCACTACGGCTGCTGGCTGCAATCGGCGAATATCTGCTAAGGAGATTTGGTCGTTGCGATAGACTTGAACTTCGCTCGCTACGGGCAACTCGGCACCTAGTTCTCCTAGATACTGTACCAAATTGTATGTAAAACTGTCGTAGTTATCGATGACTATAATCACGGGTTAAGTTAGATTTTAGGTGGGAGATTTTAGATCTTAGATTGAGTCGCTGTCTGAAAGCAATAGTTTGAAGATTTTAGATAGATGCCTAAAATAAAAATAGCTGCAATATGTAGGAATAAAACCAAAAATCTCAAATTGGTCATCTAAAACCTAAAATTTGCCTGGCCCATAAGTTACTGACGGACGATCGCAATTTGCACCACTTGCCACAACGGAGGAAG
>JBBSNU010000634.1:0-3306 GCA_038260455.1 Chroococcales cyanobacterium
GGATTACACCACAATCGGCAATTTACCCGCTTTTACGAATGCTGTGACGGATGTTTTTGTCGGCGAAAACGCCACGGTGAACCATGTTCGGCTTCAGCGCGAAGGTTTGAATGTTGTTCATGTGGGCAAAAGTGCGATCGCTCAATCCCGCAACAGCAGCTATACTTGTCATGCTATCAGCTTGGGCGGCAAAATATCGCGGCACAATTTAGAAGTGTTTCAAGGCGGCGAAGGCACCGAAACAAATCTAAACGGCTTAACCGTAGCCTTTGGCGAACAGTTAGCAGACACTCACAGTCTAATTGATTTCAATCATCCCCACGGTACAAGTCGGCAATTGCACAAGTGCATTATCGGTAACAAAGCTCGTGCAGTATTTAACGGCAAAGTTTTCGTTCGCAAAGCCGCACAATTGACAGACGCGGGACAGTTAAGCCGGAATTTGTTGCTGTCGTCGAGGGCGCGCGTAGACACAAAACCGCAGTTAGAAATTGTGGCGGATAACGTTAAATGTTCCCACGGTGCAACTGTCAGCCAGTTAGAAGATGATGAGCTTTTCTACTTGCAAAGTCGCGGTTTGAATTTGGAAAGAAGTCGCTATTTGCTGATTGATGCTTTTGCGGCGGAAATTCTCAATATGTTGCCGATTATTGGGGTGGCGAAAATGCTTTCTACTTGTGTGGCTGTGCAAGAATAAAGAGGAACCGCAGATTTAAGGCAGATGAACACGGATAGACGCAGATAATTTCATTACGAGGAAAGTTTTGGAATTCAATCTTGTCTAATAAATCTGTAGGGGCGGGTTCACCAAACATCTCTAACTATCACGAACAATTGAAATAAACCCGCCCCCACCCATGAAAAATACCCAATAGAGATTGGTGCCTGATGTCAGATGTAAAGGATTTCAGAAAGAAGAAAAAAGAGTCGGGTGGGAGGGTTTATTTAACCTGTTTGTTTACGATATTTGGGGCTGTTCGTGGGGTGGGGGCGGGTTTATTTAACCTGTTTGCTATATTTGGGGCTGTTGGTGAACCCGCCCCTACAAATTGTCGAGAATTCTGCCATATCTCAGTTACATCTGTGACATCCCGTACATTGCTCGTTGCCGAACTTTCTCCTGCTTAACTTCTCATTATTAACTCAGAAATTATGACACTTATTCAAGAAAAAACCCTAGCATCAAAAGTTCGCGGCGATTTCCCAATTTTGACACAACAAGTCCACGGGAAACCGCTAGTTTATTTAGACAATGCAGCTACATCTCAAAAACCCCTGGCTGTGCTCAATGCTTGGCGCGATTACTACGAACAATACAATGCAAACGTGCACCGCGGCGCTCACTCTCTCAGCGCTAAAGCGACTGATGCTTATGAAGGTGCGAGAGATAAAGTTGCAGCGTTTATCAATGCGGCTTCGCGACAAGAAATTGTTTACACTCGCAACGCCACCGAAGCGATTAATTTAGTTGCTTATTCTTGGGGTTTGAGCAATCTGCAAGCGGGAGATGAAATTATTCTGTCGGTGATGGAACACCACAGCAATCTGGTTCCCTGGCAAATGATTGCTCAAAAAACTGGTGCGGTACTCAAGTTTGTTGAATTAACCGATACTAACGAGTTAGATTTAGAACAGTTCAAAACGCTGATTTCCCATAAAACTAAGTTGGTTTCAATCGTTCACGTTTCCAATACTTTAGGCTGCATCAATCCAGTTCAAGAAATCTGCGAAATTGCCCACAGTTTCGGCGCAAAAGTTTTAATTGATGCTTGCCAAAGTGTGCCGCACATGGTAATAGATGTGCAAGCAATGGATTGTGATTGGCTGGTTGCTTCCGGTCATAAAATGTGCGCTCCGACTGGTATCGGTTTTCTGTACGGTAAACTGGATTTGCTCAGAGAAATGCCTCCGTTTTTCGGCGGCGGCGAGATGATTGCTGATGTGTTTCTCGAATATTCTACCTATGCTGATTTGCCGCACAAGTTTGAGGCGGGGACTCCGGCAATCGGTGAGGCGATCGCCCTTGGTGCAGCAATCGACTATCTTAGTAACATTGGCATGGATAAGATTCACGCTTGCGAAGCCGAATTGACGGCTTATCTGTTCCAACAATTGCGGCAAATTCCAACAATCAAAATTTACGGGCCGCAACCGGACAGCAACGGCGAAGGTAGGGCTGCGTTAGCATCATTTAGCAGCGGAGAAATTCACCCTCAAGACTTGTCTACGATGTTGGATCAGGAGGGGGTCGCGATTCGTTCCGGGCATCACTGCACGCAACCTTTGCACCGCTATTTGAACATTTCATCTACTGCACGGGCGAGTTTGTATTTTTACAATACTTATGAGGAGATTGATGTGTTTGTGAAGGCACTGAAAGAGACGATCGACTTTTTCAGTTAGCTAGTTCAGCGGGAACCCCCATTCCATAATTTTTAATTTGGGGTGGGATGAAAGCCAGGTTTGTGAAGGATGGAAGGTTGACCGATTCCCTAGGACAGGGAAATCTTCACAGCCTGAACAAGCAATCCTTGATATACTCGAAAGACAGTGGGGCTGGACGTGTTCCTCACTATAAAACGCCGAGCGAGAGAAACATTTTGGAGTATCTCGAAGGAAGATCTCGATATCCTTAACAGGACTCAGATGCCTACAACATATTGCTTGCAATTGATGTAGGAGCGTCACATTATACAGTAAGTTGGTTGGCGATTGAAATCTGAACTACGCAGACGAGACAAGTCTTTGCGGGTTTATGTCCTAAAATCGATCGCCTTCTCACCCCCTAAAGCAGTATTATCACTGTTAAGAGTGTGAGGATTGATAGAATGGTAGATATCGGTTCCTATCGGGTGCAAGTCTTGACTCAAGCTGCTGGCTCTCAAGACGCTGTACTTTCTCCTGCAAGAGCAGAGGATATGCCAAATAATTGGACTTGTAACTGGCAAAACTTTTGGCAAAATACCGACTTTGACCAAGGGAAAATTATCAAATTAGAGTGCGATGGGCAAGTCTGGGGATTAATCAGATATATCCTGTATCCCTATCCAGAATCGCCGGAGACACTAGAGATTGAGAATTTAGAAGCCAACCGTTCTGAAAAACTTACCCATAGCTACCCAAATCTAGACTTAGCTGGACATGAGTAGTTATGGCGTTAACTTTCTGTTTCACAGTAGCGACAACATGACTATTATCGGGTTTATCTACTCCGCAGGCTGACGCGGTGGAACTCACCGCCTTATCCGAACGTTCTGGAATAAAAATCCCATCAAACCAACGTTCTATGTTTCTCGCCGCATTCAA
>JBBSNU010000635.1:0-3302 GCA_038260455.1 Chroococcales cyanobacterium
GGACAACTGGATAGAAGCAGTGCACCCAGAAGACCGCGATCGCACAATACAAGCTTGGACGCGCGCCGTAGAAACAAAAAGTCTCTACGAAATCGAACACCGCTTGCGGGCAGCAGACGGCAGCTACAGACACTTTTGGGTGCGCGCCGTCCCCGTTTTGGCAGCCGGCGACAGCGTTCGCGAGTGGGTGGGAACTCACACCGATATTAGCGATCGAGTGCAAGTTTTGGCAGCGATGGAACAATCAGCCGCCCAATATCGATCGCAAGCAGTCCAGCTCGAAAAAGCTCTCCGCGACTTGCACCAAGCTCAAACTCAACTAATCCAAACCGAAAAAATCTCTTCACTCGGCCAGCTAGTCGCCGGAGTCGCCCACGAAATTAACAACCCGATTAGCTTCATTTACGGCAACATCTCCCACGCCAGCGAATACGCCAGAGACTTGCTCAGTTTGCTCCACCTTTACCAGGAAAAATACCCAAATCCCCTGCCGGAAATTGCCGAAGCAACCGAAGATATGGAAATCGACTTCTTAATGGCAGACTTTCCGAAGATTTTGGAATCAATGAAAGTAGGAGCCGATCGCATCCGCGACTTAGTTGTATCCTTGCGTAACTTTTCGCGACTCGACGAATCGCAGATGAAGCTAGTAGATATTCACGAAGGAATCGAAAGCACTTTGGTAATTTTGCAGCACAGGATCAAAGCTAATGCAGGTCGTCCGGCTATTAAGATTATCAAAGAATACGGCAACTTTCCAAAAGTCGAGTGCTATCCAAGTCAGCTCAATCAAGTATTTATGAATCTTATAGCAAATGCGATCGACGCCCTGGAAGAATACAACAGCAAGCATTCTTCCCAAGAAATATATGCTCATCCCAACACAATTCGGATTAGCACCAGTGCGAATTCAGACACAGCAACAATTCGGATAGCCGACAGCGGGATGGGAATCAATCAAGAAGTCATTCACAAGTTGTTCGACCCATTTTTTACTACTAAACCCGTCGGTAAAGGCACCGGATTGGGACTGTCAATCAGCTATCAGATTATAGTGGACAAACACCAAGGCAAATTGCAGTGTGTTTCCGCGCCCGGAGAAGGTGCAGAGTTTATCGTAGAGATTCCCATTTCCCAGAAAATATTAGCCCAGGCTGCGGAAAACATAAAGGAAATGGTCAGTATTCAGTAGTCATTAGTCATTAGTCATTAGCATTTTGTAGGGGCGGGTTTAGCTAAGGATATATGATACAAATGACTAAAAAAAGGGCAAAACCCGCCCTCTTTCAGTCATCAGTCATTAGTCATTAGCATTTTGTAGGGGCGGGTTTAGCTAAGGATATATGATACAAATGACTAAAAAAAGGGCAAAACCCGCCCTCTTTCAGTCATGAGTCATTAGTTTCTGAGAGTCGCGCATGGGGCGAGAAACCCGGTTTCTACGAGTTTTGCTCGTTACCAGGCTCTGCCTGGTAATGCAGATCCGGAGGCTCTGCCGACCTTTTCGCGAGGCAGAGCCTCTGGACATCGGTTCCCAGGCAGAGCCTAGGAACCAGTTATTGAAAATGATTTAGGATTGCTATAGTGGGCAGTTGGCAATTGGCAGTTGATAGTTGGCAGTTGATGGTTGTCATTAATCATAAATTTCTCAACGTCTCCCCATCTCCCGTCTCCGTCGCGCGATCGCCCAAAATCGCAATAATTCTTTACAATAAAATAGTAAATATAATTATTCACTTAAAAAAATCCCTTGAAAATGCCCGTCAACCAACTTTCTGCAACCACAGCCTCCACCCAAACACCAACACTCGACTTTGACATAGCCATCGTCGGAGGCGGCATAGTCGGCGCTACCTTAGCCTGCGCCCTCAAAGATTCAGGATTAAAAATCGCCATAATTGAAACCCAACTCCCCGCAGCAGCAGCAGCCAAAAAACAAGCTTATGCAATTACCCTACTGTCAGGAATGATTTTAGAAGGTATCGGCGTGTGGGAGCAAATATTGCCACAAATCACCACCTTCGAGCAAATTAGCCTCTGCGACGGCGACTATCCCGGTGTCGTCGAATTCCACCGCCCAGACTTGGGAAATACTGGCAAATTGCCGGTACCAAAAACAGCTTTAGGTTACGTTGGCGAGCACCGAGTCATGCTGTCAGCTTTGCAGGAATCTTTGGCAAAAAACCCGAATTTTAATTGGGTTTGTCCTGCGGAAGTGGTCGAAGTAAAATATTTAACTAATTCGGCTGAAATTCTGATCAAACAAGACGGCGCAACTCGCACAATTCGCACCAAATTATTAGTTGCAGCCGACGGTTCGCGATCGCGCATCCGCACCGAAGCCAACATCAGCACTCGCGGCTGGAAATACTGGCAATCCTGCGTTGCTATCACTATTAAAGCAGAAAAACCGCACAATGATATCGCTTTTGAGCGCTTTTGGCCGAGCGGCCCGATGGGAGTTTTACCATTACCGGGGAACCGTTGTCAAGTAGTTTGGACAGCACCCCACGCGGAAGCAAAAGCTTTGCAACAAATGGATGAAACAGAGTTTTTGATATTGTTGGAACAACGCACGGGCGGGCTTTTGGGCCGTTTGGAATTGGAGAGCGATCGCTTTTTGTTTCCGGTGCAGTTAATGCAGAGCGATCGCTACGTGTTGCCCAGATTAGCACTAATTGGCGACGCTGCCCACTGCTGCCATCCCGTCGGCGGACAGGGATTAAATATGGGGATTCGAGACGCTGGGGCGATCGCCCAAATCTTGCAGCAAGCCCACCAAAAAGGCGAAGACATCGGCGATTTGCGAGTATTGAAACGGTATCACAACTGGCGCAAAAAAGAGAATTTAATCGTGTTAGGATTTACCGATTTTCTAGACAGATTATTTTCCAATACTTGGCTGCCAATTGTAGCATTTCGCCGCTTTGGATTGTGGTGTTTGCGAACAATTCCCCCAGTCCGATTTGTATCCTTGCGCTTGATGACCGGCTTAATGGGGCGGCCGCCGGAATTAGCGCAAAACTAGGTTCGTAGTGAGGGCTGAAGCCCTCCGATCGTGCGCTGACATCTGCGGAACAAATTCCCAAGTAATTAACTGAGCAATTTCTTCCGCAATTTTATTGTATTATGTTACGATCGATAACTAAAAGGAGAAAATTCGGCTCTTCTGGGTTTGCGGTGTAGAGTGTATAATGTAGGAACTTTATGCTAGAGCGTCGCTCATGGATTTTCATCTTGACGGATTACTCAATTTGCCAGGCATTACGATTGAAAGATGTATTAAAAATGATAGAAAAACA
>JBBSNU010000636.1:0-3296 GCA_038260455.1 Chroococcales cyanobacterium
TGGCAGATCAGGGTTGCTGTATGATAGTGAAAAGCCAGAGATATCAGCCCGCAGGTGATGAATAAACAACTGTAGAACCAAAAATTAAATATATTTTGAGTCTGAATGATTAGTTCACTTGCTGTGTGCTTGATTATTTTCATTTCATTCACCCTTTCATTCTAAAAATGATGCTACAAATCCACTTCCCGATCGAGCTATAGCGAATTGTTAAGTTATATATTATTTGAGGTTCGAGGGAGCGAAAGTATTTGTTATTCTACCCATAAGTTACGCTATTAAAGTGCGATCGACTTAATTTTTTAACCCAGATATTCGGGCTATACTCGCAGACTAGCCCAAAAATTGATGCGTAACTGCGATTCTACCCAATCCGCGCGAAAAACCCCTCGCTCTTACCGGGCGGTTGAAACGCATCCCAAACTTTCCTTTCGTTCTAGGCGAGAAGCACTAAAGAATCAAGGGGGTATTTCAGTCGGATTTTGTATTACTCATAGATTAGCTTAAATATTTCTCGCCTACAACTAATGTCGCGAGTTTACTTGCGCCTTGGTTGGATGTAGGCTGCGGCGCGCCGAACAATCTTAAATAAACGCAGAAAAATGTTAAAAAATCTCAGCAATTAGAGCTTTAGCTACCATCAACAGTTTTAGCAATCAAATATGAGACGGTGCGCCTAAAAATGACACAATTCTCTCATTTTTAATCCCGATCGCTGACTGGCGCGATGCTAAATTCAAATACTCGCAAATCAAGTCAACAGTTTTTTGCTGTTCTTTGCCGATCGCATTGCTTCCCAAGCAAACGCGATCGCCCCCCAACATCAACAAATCAACATAGTAGCTGAGATTCCCTTCGCTATCTGCTATTGCGTCTAATTCCACCGCACAAATATCGCGAGTTGAGCCTTGTGTAACGCGATTCAGCCACAAACCCCGTCGTTTAACGGTCATTTTGTCACAACTTTTATCAAAAATATAGATTTCATCTATTGCGCCATCCAACAAACACAGCGAGAACAACAGAAATATGCCTCCACCTATCCAATTTGATGCAAAGATAATTTGCAATAATCCAATTACGATGAAAGGAGAAATTAATAAAAAACCATCCCAGAAAGTACAAGTTTTAATTGTTAGTTGAGTTGGTGTTTGCTTGAGAACTTTCATAAGTCGATATTGGGATTTTACAAACAAGGTTATTTAGAAAGGAAAATTTAAGAAATTAAACATCTGCCATACTCCTCTGTTTCCAGAAGCGGCAATATAAAAATTTTCTAGAGTTTTGAATGAGAATTTTAGTTTTTCTATTATTTCTACAGAAAAGCTCTTAACTACAATTATTAAACAATTTTCTTTTCAGGTCAATTCATATAATTCATTAATTAAATTCATAAAAGTCATAATTATTGTATGTTGAGAGCGGGCAAGATGCCCAACCCCTACTCCCCACAAGAGTTTATTCAAACTTGGCTGTAAAGTTTAGATGTCGGATAATTAGGATTTAGATAAAACCCAGAAACCGGACTTTTTACCGAATTTGCGGATTACAACGAGGTATTTTCGCAAAAAAACCCGGTTTGGTTTCTTCAGTCGGAGTGTATCCAAGACTGCATCTGAACCTCACTTTCCCAGCATTCCCCAATAAGCCACGCCGTAAAGTTGAGCAGCCTGCATAGCTTCTTCGTCATAGCCTTGAGCTTTGAACAAAGTCTCGGCCTGTTTTAGATAGCCCATTGCTTGTTCTTTATTTTTTGTTTTGTCTTTAAGTATCAAAGCTAATCCCAATCTCAGGTGAGCATCAGCATCATTAGAATCACTTTTAATTGCAGTTTCCCAGTGGGTAATTTCTTCTTCTATAGTCTCCCATTTAAGTTCGTTAGAGTTGTCTGTGGGAAAGCCATCAAGACCGTAATTTCGGATATCCAAAAATGTCGCAATGACTTCGGCTTTTTTGTGCTTGCTTCCTAAACCAGTGCTGAAGGAAGAAGTTAGAGGAACACGCTGCTTACCTGAGTGCAACACAAGACAGACACGATAGGTATTGCTCTCGCTACTTGACATTTCCTGTATTTCCACACCTGAAATATCTTGAAGTAGGTGTTTGATAAGTTTCGTCTTGGCAATGAGTGGTTTATGCCGCTTGATAGTCAGATGACCGAGATTTTTGTCAAATGTAATTGTCTCAATCTCTACGAATATCATCAACAGCAAACCAACTACAGCAAATAAATAAACGAAAAAACTGCCAGAAGACAAACCCCCAAACAAACCGACCAATAAAAAACTCCCCCCAACAAATAGCTGTATCCAAAATGCGAACATTTCTACGAATTTTAGTTTATCTGATGTCTGTTTCATGATTTTATGTTTAATTGATTTTAAGTGGATGTGTATGTAGATTATTTAGCACTACCTTGGGTGATCCTCTTCGAGGGCTTCGCTAACGCCATTTTCGTATTGCCAATAGCCTTGACAGCATAAGCATCGCCCGGACGTACCTGTAAAGCTCTGTTAAAATTGATTAAAGCCGTTTGATAGTCTCCCTGTCCGTAGTAGGCATAGCCGAGTTTCATTGATTGTTTGAAGTCATCTTTTTGCTCTGCTACTGAAGAACGTTCAGAAGATGGCTGATAAACCGGAGATGATGCTTGAGTTGGTGATGGAGAAACATTAAACTCTATGCTAGAAGGATATGGCGATTCCGTGCTAGGATTCTGAGCATAATTGATATCTGCTCCAGAGTTAGTGGATGTTTGAAAGCTTGAAGACGCTTGTTTCAATAAACCCCCGCCTAATGATGTGACTAACCAGCCAGCAAGTACCACAAAAAAAGATTTTCTATTTTTGGGGTTGCTCCATTTTTTAATGTAGAAGAGGATACCGCCAATGTAGGGAATACACCAAAAAATGACTCCCCAAGCAACATCCTCTCTGAAAGCGTCAATTGATCCCAAAATAAAACCAATATAAGATAGAAGAAGACCGATCGCAAAAAATATGATTCCGAGGACTAAATTAATAGGCATTGTCAAGTTTTCCTGATTAAGTGAAGTTATTTTGCAAATACTTAACAAAAGGAACTAAAATTATTTGCAAACCCAAAGTTTTAGTTCTTGTTGCTGTGTTAAAAATAGAGTAGCGGTGAAAACAGTCCGATCGCGCACAGCGAATGTTAGGATTTTGGTTAGGAATTTGACTAGGAACTCGATCGCGACTGCCACAAATGACACCCTCAACCCTCGATCGACCAGAAGAACCTTTTACACGGGCTACCCGCGACTGGGACATCGAAAA
>JBBSNU010000637.1:0-3293 GCA_038260455.1 Chroococcales cyanobacterium
CCGGTACTCGAACGACAAGTAATTTACAATTTTGCTAATACCCGCGTGGTGCAAACGTTGAGCAGACAGTTGCAAAAATTGCAAGAAAATCAACAAACCCTAGAGAAAAAAATTGCATCAGATCTCAGCGGCGGTTTTCCCGAAGTTAAAGCACAGCTTGACACTCAACAACAGGCGATCGCAAATTTTCAGTCAGAAATAGAGGAAATTAAAGCGCTGCAGCAGCAACATACTGCTATTTTAGAGATCATTACCGCTCAATTGCGCGATCGATCGCCATCAAATATCAAAAATGACCCCAAATAATTTGGTAACAAGGCTCAGGGTTTATTCGTGCGAGCAATTCTTCAATTCTTCAATCCTTCAATCTTCAATTTTCGTATCGTGTCCGGTCAATTACTCTAGCAAAAATGGTTTTTAGTGCGTCTTGGAGTTTTTCGGTTAAGAGCGGACTGAAGTCCGCACTACGAACCTGGTTTTTAGTGCGTCTTGGAGTTTTTCGGTTAAGAGCGGACGGTCGTCCGCACTACGAACCTGCGGACGGTCGTCCGCACTACGAACCTGACGCGCGGTTAATCGATCGGACACGAGATCAATTCCCAATCTAAAATCTAAAATCTAAAATCTAAAATCTAAAATCGAATGACTGTACTGCCCATATGCTCGTTGATTATAGTCAATTATAACAATCTGCGCCACACTAAAGAGTGCTTAAAATCTCTACAAAAACTTACCTATCCAGAAGAACAACTTGATTTAATTGTAATTGATAATTGTTCTCAAGACGATTCGGTTAATGCTTTGCGCGAACTGTTTCCTAAAGTTCGGATATTTGTTAATTCCGCGAACAACTTCGCCAAAGCTCTCAACCTCGGAATCGGCGAAGCAAAAGGGGAATACATCGCTTTTCTAAATAATGATGCAACCCTTGACAGTCACTGGTTGGAAATATTAGTAAAACGGCTAGAAACTGATAAAAAAGTCGGTGCTGCTAGCGGTAAATTGTTGTTTAAAGACGGGCGAATTAACAGCGCGGGGATTCAGCAATTACCTGAATTTTATTGGCAAGATATCGGTTTTGGCGAGAAAGATTCGGGACAGTACGATACAGAAGAGGAAGTTGAGGGGCTTTGTTGGGCGGCGGTGCTTTTTCGCAGGGAATGTCTGGAAGATGTGGGGTCGATTGATGAAGATTTTGTGATGTATTTTGAGGATGTAGAGTTTGCTAAACGCTGCTCCAAACTGGGTTGGAAAATGCTTTATGTTCCCGCAGCTATCGCCCATCACGAGTATCGGGGTTCTAGTAAAGGTAGCAAACTTACTGAGTATTTCTGCAATCGCAATCGGTTTTTGTATTTGGCAAAACACGAACCTTTACAATTAGTTAAGGCGATTCATACTTCAGATTTTTTTACTAACAAACAGTACAATTTGCTGTTCGAGAGTTTGTTTGTGGCGATTAAAAAATTGCTAGATTATCAGAAACCGGAAATCATCGCAAATGTACTCCCGCAGTTGTTGGAAAAGTTGGCGGTGATTTACAGCCGCAGCAAGGTCGATCGCATTTTACCTCGATTGCAGGTGGTTCGGGGCGATCGCACAATGTCGATCGCCATTTACGATCACGGACTCCATTTTATCGGCGGCGGTCAAAAATACGTCGCTACCATCGCCTCGCTGCTGCAAAATGAATTTGATATTACTTTCATCGCCAACAAATCCGTTGCTGTTTCCGACTTAGAATCGTGGTACGGGCTGAATCTTTCTAGATGCAAAATTAAAATTATTCCGTTGCAGTTTTACGACAAACGCGGAATGCAGTGTATCGATTCCAGCATCATCGTGGAGGATATGGACAATCCCTTTGATGAAATTGCCAAAGAAAGCAAAAATTACGATGTTTTTATCAATGCGAACCAACTGGAAAAAGTGAAACCGCTATCGCCGATATCAATATTTTTTTGCCACTTTCCCAATGTTTTTCGCAACCGTCACTTTGCTGTAGATGACTACACTTTTATTATTGCCAACAGTCAATTTACGGTCAAGTGGCTGGAAAGACGCTGGAACTTGCAGCCAACTTTTTTGCTTTATCCGCCCGTGGAAATGGCAACGGTGAAAGTGGCGAAAGAAAAGGTCATTTTAGCTGTGGGACAGTTTGAAGCTGGGGGAACTAAAAAGCAAATTGAACTAATTAAAGCTTTCCGCAGTTTGCTAGCAGATTATCCCGATCGACTTCAAGGATGGCGGCTGATTTTAGCTGGTAGCAGCACTCCGAAAAATCCTTATTTAAAGACGGTTCAGAATTTATTGAGGCAAGATTCAAGGGCGATCGAGCTCAAAGTTAATGCTTCTTTTGATGAGGTCAAATTGCTTTATGCTAAAGCGAGCATTTTTTGGCACGGCTGCGGTTTGGGTGAAGTGAATCCTCAAAGGTTTGAACATTTCGGGATGGCGACGGTGGAAGCAATGCAAAACTGTTGTGCTCCGATCGTCTTTCGCGGTGGTGGCCAAGTGGAAATTGTCGAACACGGGCGATCGGGCTTTTTGTTCAATACCGTTGAGGAACTTTGCCAGCATTCGCATCAACTAATTGTTAATCCCGATTTGTTAGCTGAACTTCAAGCTGGTGCACAGCAGCGCAGTCAGAACTTTAGACTTGCAGGTTTTGAGAAAAAAGTCAAGAGTTTTTTTGAGATTATTCACCAAGAATATGCTACAATTCGGCTGCCAAATCCTGCTGATATCGTTCAAATGCTCGATCGACCTTAAGCATACAAATATGGATGCGGGTAAGGACGCGGCAGAAACGTAGACGGCGGTTGAAACCGCGCCTACACAAACGATGTCCGCCGACGCGGACTGAATAAAATAACGTATATTATTCGTTACCAGGCTCCAGCCTGGTAACGCAGATCCGGAGGCTCTGCCTCCATTTGTGGAAGCGAGGCAGAGCCTCTAGATATGGGTTCCCAGGCTGGAGCCTGGGAACCAGTTAAACCCGTTAAAAAATCCCAATTAAATACCGTTTTTGCCGTAATCGTGTCCAATCAACTTTTAATCAATTTGTCTTTCCTAACTCCCGAACCAACGGGAATCGGGACTTATGTGGCTAATCTCTTCCCGCAACTGCAACAGCTAGAACCAACATTACTTACATCCCAGAAAATAGATAATTATAACTGCTATCAAATCCCCGAAACTTTGACCCCGAATCGAGGGCCGAAGGGACAAATTAACAGGCTGCTGTGGACTCAATTTAAATTGCCCCAAATTTATAATAAATTGCAGTC
>JBBSNU010000638.1:0-3263 GCA_038260455.1 Chroococcales cyanobacterium
ATTCAAGGAATTACCTTGCCAATAATTGAGAGGGAAGGTGGTAAACTAATCGGCTATATAAGAGTAAGCCAATCCCTCGAAGAAATTGACGAAACCTTAAATAAATTCAATTTAGGGCTAGGGAGTGGAATTCTTATAGCCTTGATTTTTAGCGGTGTTGGCGGAGTGATATTGACTCGTCTAGCGATGCAGCCAATTGAGGAGAACTTTCAAAGTTTAAAGCAGTTTACTGCTGATGCTTCTCACGAATTTCGCAGCCCATTGATGGCGATCAAAAGTAATCTAGCCGTAGCACTAAAATACCCAGAGGGAATGAGAGAGTCAGATGCCGAAAAGTTTCAGGCTATTGCTAGTGCGGCGAATCAAATGACGCAGCTAACCGAAGATTTGCTGCTGTTAGCACGAACCGACAAAGTGGCCAGCATCAATAAAGATCCTGTCAATTTAACTGTTATTTTGGAAAACTTAGTTCAGCTTTATCAGTCTCGCGCCGAACTCAAACAAATTAATTTAAAACCTCAGCTAACAGAAAATATTAATTTAGTAGGTGATTCAAACCAACTAACGCGACTGTTCACCAATTTGATTCAAAATGCACTTCACTACACGCCATCTGGAGGAACAGTTGAAATTACAGCCAACCGTCTCGTTTCCTATTGCAGTGTCAGCGTGCGAGATACGGGTGTGGGAATTGCACCAGAGCAGATTAAGCTGATTTTTGAGCGGTTTTGGCGAGCAGATGAATCTCGTTCCTATTGGAATGGAGGTTCTGGTTTGGGGTTAGCAATAGCCCAAACTATTGCCCAAAATCACGGCGGCTCAATTACCGTCACCAGTCAGCTAGGAGTTGGCAGTTGTTTCACCGTGCGATTGCCCTGTCACTCTTTTTTAATAAGTTAAAATAAATCGCTTTATTGATGTTTTCTAAAGACAACAAACTATTGAAAAATTATGATATAAACTATACATAGCTTGAACTTTATTGAGTTGTATTGATAATGCTAAAAAAATTTAATGGATTTTGGTTGCAGCATATAAACCCACGCTTAAATACTTTAATTGTGACAATTGGTGTAGTTGGACTTACCAGTTGTCTGCTAATCAGTTTTATTTTAGCGTGGCTATTTGAAGAAATATTAGAACGAGAAGCTTTTGCTTTTGATAGTTCTTTGCTGTACTGGCTGCACGGATATGCAAATCCGAGTCTAGATGCTGTGATGCTAACAATTACTCAGCTTGCTGATGCCCGTGTAGTTATAGTGATTGTGGCAGTCACTCTGGGAATTCTCTGGTGGCAGCATCACCGCGAGGAAGCTAAATTTTTTGCTGTTGCTTGTTTGGGAGCCTTCATTCTCAATACTGGATTAAAGTTATTTTTTACTAAACCTCGTCCACATCTTTTTCCGAGCTTAATTGCAGAAACATCCTTTAGTTTTCCGAGCGGTCACGCTTTAGGAAGTTTTGTAATGTATGGGTTTCTAGCTTACCTGCTTTCCGCTCACTTTCCGAAGTTTTCCAAATTAATATATACTTTAGCTGTTTTGACGATCGCCCTTATTGGCCTGAGTCGGATGTATATAGGAGTACACTGGCCAACGGATATCATTGGTGGCTACGGAATCGGCTATCTTTGGCTGACGCTGTGCATCGCAATGCTGAGGTTACAAACCAGACAAGTCTAGTATTGCTTTGCTCAACTTTAGCAAATACCAAAGGGTAGCCTGTTGTGGTAAACATCAGGCTACATTCTTTATTCTTTAGTCCGCGCAGGCGGACTTCGTTTGTGTAGTCGCGGTTTCAACCGCCGAGTCTTATAAAGAGAGTTTCTAACCCGGATTTAGTGTCATTCATCGTTAGCAGCCACAGTCGCCATGAGTTTTCTCTGATTGAAAGTTGTGAAGGCGATACAGACTAAAAGTATTGACAGCAGGACTATAGATGAGCCGACAGTACCAAAATTTAGACCGCCTTTTTCCTGTGATTTTGTCATCACATCCCCAAGAGTTGCACCAAATGGTCGGGTGAGTACGAATGCAATCCAAAACAACAAAACTGGCGAAATTTGAGTATAATAATATGCTGCCAATACCACGGCAAGCAAACTAGAAATTAGGATTGCTCCTCCTGCAAATCCAAGTCCAGAAGTATCAGCCAGGAAATCGCCCAAGGAAGTACCCAAAGTATTTGAAATTAGAATTGCAGTCCAATAAAGGATCTCAATTTTAGGTTTTTTGACGTTTTTGACAGATAGAGACCCAACACTGAATTGCCAAAACGCAAAAATAGCCAAAAGCAGAGTAATTAAAATCGCAGATCCCGCAGTGTAGCCAAGCCCTAAAGTACGATTCATGTAATCTGACATCGTTGTACCAGCCGTGCTGGTTGAAAGGATGACAGTCCAATAAAGCAATGGGTTATAGCTTTTCGAGGTCAATTGAGTGACAAGAGAAATTAAAAATACTCCAATTAATATCAGAGAACTAACTGCATAGCCCACATTGATCGTCATCGACAAAAGGTCTCCTGCCGTTTCTCCCAGAGTGGTTGCACATATTTTCATGACCCAGAAAAACGCGGTGATTTGTGGAAGTTTGCTCATTTTTGCGATCGGTTTATGGTACTTTGTTTAAACTTGTAGCTTCATTCTTGACAGTGTTGGACGCACGGGTGGGCACCACCTTTGTTTTTTATGAAAGGAGTTCAAACTACCCTCTTATAGCGAAAGTCATCTTAATTTCACATCTTGCAGCAATGTCAATTGGGGCATTTTCGTGGGTGGTGGCGGGTTTATTTAACCTGTTTGCAATCTTTAGGATTGTTGTGAACCCGCCCCTACGGGATTATTGACATTGGTGCAATATCTCAGCTTCATAGGACTATAAATCAGTGTTTTCGTCCTATGAAGACGACTTTGGTTTTGAGAGAGGGAATTTATTCCCTGGCGGGATTACTTCTTGCCATCATCATCTTTTTCTCCATCGCCATCACCGCCTGCCGCCTCGGAAGTTTGAATGCTGCTGCGGGGAGAAACACTCTCATTACTCTCAGTTTTGACGTTGGTTGTGTTGAGGATTTTACCGTTACCGGCATCTACACTTACTTCCTGTTGACCGATCGCAACCGAGTACACAACATTGCCATCTTCGTTTTCTAATTTGACGCGACTTGCTGTGCCGCCTTTCGCTGCTTCCGCCGCCGCTTTTGCTTGTTGTGGTGTAATTTTAGCTAGAGATTGCAGGCGACTTGATTCTTCCTTTTCTTTG
>JBBSNU010000639.1:0-3245 GCA_038260455.1 Chroococcales cyanobacterium
CGGACAAACAGGAGCGCGGATTAAGGCCGACGTGCCCTTGAGCGAAATGTTTGGTTATATTGGCGATTTGCGTACCATGACATCCGGGCGCGGTCAGTTTTCCATGTCCTTCTCGCACTATGCTCCTTGTCCGAGCAACATTGCTGAGGAAGTGATCAAGGAAGCGAAAGAGCGTCAAGCTGCGAAGTAGTGTATTAAGTGCGATCGAATAGTGCGATCGCGCTCCACGAAAAGATAGCCAGAAACCGGGTTTTTTCCACATCCTTCGCCACAGCGACGAGATTGGCTAAAAACCCGGTTTCTTCCATTTATACCATTTCCCATAGATTACAACCCCAAAAATGGTTCGTAGTGCGGTCAATAGAACGGACATGATATTACTCGCCACTAGCCAGAAACCGGGTTTTTTCCACATCCTTCGCCACAGCGACGAGATTGGCTAAAAACCCGGTTTCTTCGATTTATATGATTTCCCATCGATTACAACCCCAAAAACGGTTCGTAGTGCGGAATGCAAGTCCGCTTTCCTGCTGCGGACTTGCATTCGGCACTACGAACCTTTAAAAGATAGGTTCGATCGTTCAGAATGCAAGTCCTCTCTCGTGGGATGCGGACTGAAGTTTGAACGATCGAACAAAATTAACATTTATTCGCCAGCAAATTCGGCGCGAAACTTCTCCACAACTCGATTCAATCCCACCGAATGAGAAGCTTTAAATAAAATACGATCGCCCGGTGCGACAAAATCCATTAAATGCCTAGCCAAATCTTCGCGGGAATTCTCAGCCGCCATATCTTCCACCTGTACCAAAGACAAACCAGCCGCACCCGCAGCCATCGCCGCCGCTTCCTCAAAATCCGCAAAAACAAACAAAGCATCAAGCTTCAACTCTTGCGCCGCTTTTCCCACTTGTCGGTGAAATTCGATCGCCCTTTCGCCCAATTCCTTCATCGTGCCCAACACCGCAATCCGGCGCTTTCCCGGAGTATCCGCTAACAACCTCAATGCCGCTAACATCGACTCCAAACCCGCATTGTAAGTCTCGTCAAGAATCACAATATCCTCTGGTAAATCGTAGCGGCGCGCCCTTCCATCCGGTAATTGCACGGACAAACCTTGCTGTAAAACTTCCCAATCAATACCTAACACTTTTGCTACAGCCAAAGCAGCCAAATAATTTACAGCATTGTGCCGTCCAGCTAGCGGCAGCGGCAGTTGCATACCTTCTACAGAAATGGTATCATTATCTAGCAATTCCCCGCACAATTCCCCGCCTTCTAAACCGTAGGTTAAAGTTTTTCCCTGCCAAAAGAGCGCCGCAGTTGGGATTAATCTCTCAGAATCGTGATTGAGAATAGCAATGCTATCAGCAGGCATTTCGGCTAATAGTTCGCACTTAGCTTGGGCGATCGCATCTTCCGAACCCAATCGCCCAATATGTGCCGTTCCAGTGTTAGTAATTACCGCCACAGTAGGACGCGCAATTTGAGATAGCAGGGCAATTTCCCCTAGCCCGCGCATTCCCATTTCAATTACAGCATAATTGTGTGACGGCGAAAGCTCCAATAACGTTTTGGGGACTCCAATTTCATTGTTGTAGTTATATTGAGTTTTAAGTACATTTCCCCTGGTTGACAAAACGGCCGCAATTAATTCTTTAGCAGTAGTTTTACCGACTGAACCTGTAACAGCAACTATCGGTATACTGAATCGATCGCGCCACCAACGGGCGATCGTCTGGTAAGCTTTTAAAGTATCGTCAACGCGCAATACAGGAAAATTAGCAACTTCTGCTTGCCAATCGCGATCGACAACCGCCGCAATCGCCCCCAAATCCCTGGCTTTAGCCACAAATTGATGCCCGTCAAAATTCTCCCCCCGCAGCGCCAAAAATACTTCGCCCCCCTCAAGAGTGCGCGTATCCGTGGCAATACCTGTCCCTAAAGCTGTCAAAATGTCCTCAGACACGGCAGGTAAAGGTACAGTTAAAATTTCAGCAAGTTGGGCGATACTTACGCGACAGACCATATTAGCAGCACTCACATTTCAAATAACTATTTTCACAGCTAATCCTACCTTGCTTGACCTCAAATTCAACTCAAACCAGCTTCAATCAAAGAATTCAACCAATCGAGTCCCTGTTCTCAACCCTAGCATTCATCAGTCATTCCCAATTTTTTAATGCAAAATCCCTAATGCCCCAATCGAAAATGGTAAGGTGTTGTGCATTTAAATTGTATATAGCAATCCTAAATGATTTTCTATGTACCAGTAGGGACACGGCACTGCCGTGTCCCTACTGATGGATTTTGGGAAAATCAGATTTATGTTCGCGGTCTAGATAATGATTTAGGATTGCTATAGAACCCATTTGACATCTTTGAGTTTTTGGATTGGGTGACGAGAAATACCGAGAGAAACCCGGTTTCTGAGATTTACGCTCATGGCGAGAAACCGGGTTTCTACGAGTTTTTGGTTGGGTGACGAGAAATACCGAGAGAAACCCGGTTTCTGAGATTTACGCAGAATAGATCTCAAATGGGTTCTATATTTCGACGGTCGATCGATCGCAATAAGTAAATATCTGTGTGGGATGTAAGTCCGCAACAAGCTACACTTGCATTCCACACAGAGCGATTTTTATTATGGTAATCCACCGGACACTATCTGACATTAATAATTCTCATAATAAATCCTCCGCTTACTCATAAATCCGCTCCAACTCATCCACATTTTTAGGGAGCATCTCGCGTTTGCCAAAAGTATTGTTTTAACGCCGTGCTGTCGGGCCTCGCTTGCGGATATATCCGCCGTGGGAGATATTAAGCTCGCACTATAAATACAAAACTGAGATTCTCCCGCATTTTTACCAACACTGTACAAAAAATATGGTGATTTTAGGCCTTGCTGATTGCGAACAATTCATGTAATGCTGGAGTTGGTAAATAGTTTAATTAAGCAAAGAATATCGATCGACTGTCTGTGCTGACCGCTTCTGCCCCTCGCGCCCCGTCCGGCGAGAAGCTCGGTTGACTCAATTGTGGTGCTCGACTCTGCCAAAATTCATCAGAAAATTGGGTAGAAACCCCGTCCTTTTAGGACAGCTTTATATTACAATATAATTGGTCAATGACCCACCCGCGACTATGTGAACATAAACCCTAATTAATAAGTTTGCGACAACCGCAACGGGAAAGAAAAATAGGTAGACCGGGAAAAGAGGATAGGGCAATGGTAAACATCC
>JBBSNU010000640.1:0-3208 GCA_038260455.1 Chroococcales cyanobacterium
ACAATGAATTTAGTTTAGATATATTGTCAGTATTGAGCGAACAATCTTTGACTAAAACAGCACAAGATTTGTGGGAAGCGTTGGAAGTAGGGTTGATTTTGCCTGTAGGTTGTGGCTATCGACTACCGCAGGTATTTGAGCAGCAGGAATTAAATACTTTGGGAGAAATCGCCGACAAAGTGCGCTACAAATTTCTACACGATCGGGTTCAACAAGCCGCCTACGTGATGATTCCTGACTCGCAAAAACAATCCCTGCACTGGAAGCTGGGACGTTTGTTGTTAACCTTAAGCAATGAAGCCCAACGCCAAGAACAGATTTTTGATATTGTCAATCATTTGAACTTGGCTCGCGGGTTGATTGTGGATGTTGAAGAATTTTATGAATTAGCAGAATTAAATTTACAAGCAGGGAAAACTGCCAAAGCTGCTTCGGCTTTTGAAGATGCACTTACTTTTTTTCAAGCTGGGTGCGACTGTTTGCCGGTGTCAAGTTGGCAAGATAATTATGCCTTGAGTTTGATGCTACATTTAGAACTGGGTGAAGCGGAATATTTGAATGGCAAAAATGATGCAGCTTTAGCAATATTTGACAGGATTTTACCCCAATCTCAGACTTTGTTAGAACGGTGTTCGATCGCAGAATTAAAAATAACTTGTCTGCGGATGAAGAATGATTTATCTGCTGCTTATCAGTTAGGGATTGAAGCCTTAAATTCTTTGGGGATTGATATTGAGCCGTACCCGGATGATGATTTTCTAGCCAATGAATTAGCCGAGACGAAGAGGATGATTGGCGGATCGATCGATAGATTGGCATATTTACCAGAACTTACCGATCCGCTAAAACTGGCTGCTCACCGGATTTTGAAAGAACTTTTCCCGATCGCCTATTTTACCAGTCCCAACGCTCAATATCTCTGCGCGATCAAGTTTGTGCAAACGAGCATTCTGTACGGAAATTCCCAATTTTCCCCCTTTGGTTACACTTTGTACGCCTTTACTTTGGTCAATAAATATCGCGAAATTAAGGCTGGTAGCAGCGCCGGAAAACTATCGCTCAACCTCTACGAGCGCTGGGATAATAAAGAGTTAGGTGCTGGTCTTTTCCATATGTGGGGGGCTTTAACTTTACATTACATGAAATATATTGATGAGTGCAAGCCTTTTATGCTAAAAGCTTTCAGTAGCGGTTTAGAAACAGGTGCTTATCAGTGGTCGGGATACGCTTCGATTAATTATCTCTGGGTCAGCTTTTTTGGTAACGAATCTTTGGCTAAATCTACGGAGATTGCTGATAAATTTATTCCAGTGCTCTCAAAGGTCGATCGCAATATGTTAGCTTATCACTTGCTGATCAAAAATGCGATCGCCCAACTCACCACCCCAGCAGAAACCGCCCCAGAACCGGAAACCTTTATCGACGAACGCCAGCTTTTAGCATTCGCGAACTCCTCTGCCGATCTTACCACTGCTTTTGTAATTTATCTTTACAAGCTCACCCTAGCTAATTGGTTTGGCGAGGTCGATCGGGCATTAGAATATGCTCTGGCAGGTGCAGAATTTTTGAAAGGCGGCGCAGGACATTTTGTCAATCCGGTTTTTTGCTTCCATCACGCGATCGCCCTAGCTGCTGCTTGCACAAAAGCCAACGATATCGAGTCCAAGCTCTACCGAAAACAGCTCAATATTAGTCGGGACAAATTTCGAGATTTTGCAGAGCATTCCCCTGCAAATTACCTGCACAAATATTCATTAATTCAGGCTGAAATCGCGAGGTTGTCAGGAGACAGCTACACAGCAGCACAATATTACGATCGGGCGATCGCCTCCGCGCTCAAACATGGCTTCGTCCAAAATGCTGCCCTAGCCAATGAATTAGCTTCCCGATTTTATCTAGCAGAAAATCGTTACAATCTCGCTAAAATATATCTCAATGACGCTCGCTTTTGCTATCTAGAGTGGGGTGCAACTGCCAAAGTCGATCGACTAGAAAAATCTCATCTCGATTGGTTTAACAAAATCAGCGACGCTCCGACAACGATAACTAGAACTGCAAGTACAGCCACTGATGTCAATATTTTTGACTTGAAAACAGTAATTAAAGCCTCCCAAGCTATTTCTAGCGAAATTGTCTTAGAAAAATTGTTAAAAAAACTGCTGCATATTATTTTAGAAAATGCGGGAGCCCAAACCGGCTGCATCCTTTTAGAACGAGACGGGTACTTGTTTGTTGAAGTGTCGGATAGCGATCGGCCCGATTATGCAATATTTGAAGAATTGCACCAAGTCAAAAACAACTGCCAAGTTCCTCTTTCCATCGTCAATTACGTCGCTAGAACTCAGGAACCGCTGGTGCTAATCGATGCAGCTAAAGAAACACTTTATCACTTTGATACCTACATTCAAAATTATCAACCAAAGTCGGTTTTGTGCGCGCCAATCGTCTATCAAGGAAAGTCGATCGGTATAGTTTATTTAGAAAATAACTTCGTGCCCGGAGCCTTCACTCAGGAAGGGTTGAAAATTTTGGAAATGTTGACCGCACAAGCAGCGATTGCCATTGCAAATGCGCGTTTGTACGCTAGCGAACAAGAGCAATCCCGCCAATTAGCTGAATCCCTAGAAAACTTACAACAATCCCAAGTCGAACTCGCCCAAAAAGAAGAAGAGTACCGCAGTATTTTTGAGAGTGTAGCAGACGGACTTACCTTAGTAGATTTGGAAACCGGAAAATTTGCGGCAGTAAACCCGATAGCGTGCGAAATGTACGGTTATTCTGGGGAGGAATTTTTGACTTTAACTCCCCTTGAACTCCAGCACCCAAATTACCTGCATCTCTTCGAGGAGTTTGTGACAACCATCATCTCGCGCCAAGATTTTTATTGTCAAACTGTGGTGCTGCGAAAAGACGGTACAGAATTCGATCTTGAGATTAGAGCCAAGTTTTTTGAATACAAAGGGAAACCCCATGCTTTGTCAATTGGTCGCGATATCAGTCACCGCAAGCAAGCGGAACAAGCTTTGCAAACATCAGAAACTAAACTGAGAGAGAAAGCTGAAAATTTAGAAAACATATTGATCGAACTGCAAAAAACTCAAGCGCAATTAGTTCAAACTGAAAAAATCTCGCAACTCGGACAACTGGTTGCTGGAGTTGCTCACGAAGTGAACAATCCTATTGGCTTTATTTCTGGGAACTTGCACTA
>JBBSNU010000641.1:0-3198 GCA_038260455.1 Chroococcales cyanobacterium
AGAAAGCGAATAAATGCAATGCAAGTCGATTTTAGATTGATTTTAGGTCAATCTAAAATCGCTGGGAATCTAGCAGTTAAATCAAAGTCAGTGCCAAACCTTTAATCGATCGCCCGTCGCCAATTTGACCGACGATGGAAGCCCGACCGGTCGTCAAATTAATATTGTACAGGCTCGAAACTCCCCCAACCTCGATCGCAGCCAAAGCCGTTTCGTTACCGCCAACACTCCTGACATCAAAGCCGAGAACAGTACCAGCATCAACTCCCAAAGATCCGATCGTATTCAACACTCCATTATTCGGCGGATCTTGCCGCACCAAAACGTCTAAATTGCTGTCGATGGCAAACAAAGTTGTCGAATTTACCCCGGCCAAATTGTTAGTATAGGCAGCAGCCGCTACCCCCGGAAAATTTCCAAAATTGCGATCGCCCGCAGCATAAGCCAAATTCCCGTCGAGTTGAATTCCCCCCGTCAGCGTGTCAAAATCCACAACTGCCCCCGTATCCGGGTTGAGGCGGGCGTTTTGACCGCCTTGATTGACAAACCGAATGCGATCCACCGTCGGATTGAAATCAAAACCCGCAGCCCCCGGAGTCACACCAACAGGAAATTGCCCGCTACCGACTTGACTTGCAGCCCCAGTCACCGGATCGATCGCGTACAAGCGATTACTAGAACCCACACCGTAAAGCAAACCGTTAGCCGGTCGATAATCAATCCCCAGCAAACTTTCTCCAGGCTGTAAACCCGTAACAGTCGCGTCGCTGAGAATCGCCTGCGGTGCCCCCTCGTTAAAACCGACAATTGCTTCAGCGCCATTTCTGACAGTCAAGGCGTAAGCTGTAGGCAAAGGCAAAGCCAAACCGTTAATCTGTCTTCCGTCGGCAATTTGACCCGCGAAGGAAGCTTGACCGGTTGTCAAATTGATATTGTACAAACCGGAAACGCCCCCAACTTCCAATGCCGCCACCGCGACATCGCGGCCGCCGATAGTTCTGATATCAAAGCCGAGAATGCTAGTAGCATCAACTCCCAAAGATCCGATCGTATTCAACACTCCATTATTCGGCGGATCTTGTCGCACCAAAACGTCTAAATTGCTGTCGATTGCAAACAAAGTTGTCGAAGTTACCCCGGCCAAATTGTTAGTATAGGCAGCAGCCGCCACCCCCGGAGAACTTCCGAAATTGCGATCGCCCGCAGCATAAGCCAAATTCCCGTCGAGTTGAATTCCCCCCGCCTGCGTGTCAAAATCCACAATTCCCGCCGTATCCGGATTGAGGCGGGCGTTTTGACCGGCTTGATTGACAAACCGAATGCGATCCACCGTCGGATTGAAATCAAAACCCGCAGCCCCCGGAGTCAAACCAACAGGAAATTCCCCGCTACCGACTTGACTTGCTTCTCCAGTTCTGGGATTGAGACTATACAAGCGATTGCTAGAACCCACACCGTAAAGTACGCCATTAGCCGGTCGATAATCAATTCCCAGCAAACTTTCTCCCGCTGGTAATCCAGTCACGGGCAAATCTGAGATGACACTTCTCGGATTGGACAGACTAAAACCGACAATCCGATTAGCAGAAGTTAAAGCATAAGCCGTTGTCGGCGGTGCAGGCGGGAGAGTGGGAGCAATGCTGCTAATATTATTAGTGAAATTTGCAGGGCCGATCGAACTTTGTCTCACCCCTTTGAGAACCGCAAAAAATTCTCCATTCACCCGGTCTTGAATAACAGTATCGTTTCCTGCTTCCAGAATGTTCAAGTCGCTAAAACTGACACCTTCCCCCAAACCGATTAAATCTGTACCCGGTGCAAAATCTGCGATCGTGTCCGCATTTGCCAAACTAACACCGCCGCTGGTACGGAAAGGGTCAGCCTCAGCGTAGCGCCTCAAAACAAATACGTCGGCCCCGTCGCCGCCTATCAGGAGATCGGTATCTCGATCGCCGGACAAAACATCATTGCCGGAGTTTCCCGATATGATATCGCTGCCTTTCCCGCCCACTAAAAAATCGTTACCTTCTCCGCCGTTAATAGTATCGTTATCTAAATCTCCAAAAATCGAATCTTGACCAGAATTGCCATCAATTAAATCGCTTTGCTTACCTCCATAAATGCTGTCATTACCAGAGTTTCCCGCAATGGTGTCATTGCCCATCAAACCAAAAATCAGGTCATCTTCTGGAGTTCCTGCTAGCAAGTCTGCTTGGGCGGTGCCTCTAATTTCTGCCATGCTCTAATCACCCTCTAATTTTGATACTTCCGTTGCCTAAAAGCGGCGGTCTTCTCAGTTCAACATATCACAAATTCGCACTTTTAGGATAGTTTTTCTTGTTTTCGGCTGTAGGGGTGGGTTCCAATAAAAGTATTACACGCAGCTAAAATGATATATAAACCCGCCCCCAGATTCAAATAAACTCACTCCTCAATACAGATCGCTTAGCCGTATTTTATAGTTGGCTGTGTAGCCAAGGGCGATCGCAGCTCAACTGCAAACAGGCAAGCTAAACTTTTTAGCGGTGCGAACTTATGAAATTTTGTACTGCGTTCATTAGTAATATACGCTGACTCTATAATTTTGGATCTGTACAGTCAGAAATTATTTGGCAACTTTAATCTTAAAGCCTCCGAAGGCGGGCTTTTTGTGTGTAGTGGCGACAACCATCGCTCAATATAAAGTGGATTATAAATGCGGAATTGGCATAATAAGTGGAACAGTCGTCTGAAGAGAAGTTAAGGTTTCCTGCAAGGGTTTAAACCCCATGCCGGAATCGGGGTTTCACATTAAGTTGACACCAAAGAGTTTTGCCTGGGAACGCAAAAAAGCCGTTTTTTCGCTTCTTCTTCCTTCTTGCTCAGAACTTACGCAGGACTTACGCAAGCACACATTGCGACTGCTAATCAAACTTGATTTAATTATATACTGCTGCCGCAACTATAGCGGTTCTCAAAAAAGTGAGGATAGCCCTATGCCCTATGCCCATAGCCCTATGCCCTATGCCCATAGCCCTATGCCGGATAGTACCTCATCTTTCGCTTGAAAGGCTATATATCAAGTCTGCACGGAAAATTCCTCTGCATCAATATCCCAATTTACCCAGCGAATTGCCTCCCTAGCTGATGTCAGGTTAGGCGGCACTCTCAAAGCGTGAATGAATCCCGTACTCGGACAAGTCATTTTTAACAAACAAA
>JBBSNU010000642.1:0-3195 GCA_038260455.1 Chroococcales cyanobacterium
ACCAAGTTAGACGACACCGACGATACACTGTTCTACTCCTATCCCCGGTTTGTGACGCACGTAGACCAGGGATTCATTCAGCAACTAACCGATTTGTATCGGGAACGGCTCAAACCGAATACTCGGATTTTCGATATGATGAGCAGTTGGGTGTCTCATTTGCCCGAAGAAATGGAATTTGCCCATGTCGAAGGGCACGGCATGAATGAAGAGGAGTTGGCAAAAAATCCCAGACTGAATCATTATTTCTTGCAGAATTTGAACGCAAATCCCAAATTGCCGCTTGCCGATGCAGAATTTGACGCGGTTGTCAACTGCGTATCGGTGCAGTATTTGCAACAGCCAGATGCGATTTTTGCCGAAATTCGCCGCATTTTGAAGCCCGGAGGTGTGGCAATTATCAGCTTTTCCAACCGGATGTTTTATCAAAAGGCCATTGCGGCTTGGCGGGAAGGTGGGGAGGGCGATCGGGTACAATTAGTCAAGGGTTACTTTGATTCGGTCAAAGGAGCGAACATACCCGGATTTAGCAAGCCGGAAGTAATTGTTCGCAAGCCTAACTTGCCGAGTTTTATGCAAATGCTGCGAATAGGAAGTGGCGATCCGTTTTATGCGGTAGTTGCTTACCGCCAAAGTTAAGATTTTTAAGGTTTGTAGTGAGGACTTTAGTCCTAGATTTTTTTAAGGACTAGACCTCTTGCAGAAATCTTCGAGTCATAGAGCAACCGCAGATATCGGGCAGATAAACACGGATTGACGCAGATGGTTTCAGGGTATTTTCGGATTTTTGCAAGAGGTCTACTAAAGTCCTTACTACAAACCGAGCCAGAGTTACGCTCTTTAAATTAGAATATATTTAACAGTTGCTCCTCAAATATGGAAAACCAACTTTTGCAGCGCATCACACTTGACCCGAATATCTGTCACGGAAAACCCTGTATTCGCGGCCTCAGATATCCAGTAGAGTTGATTCTTGAATTACTTAGTTCTGGTATGAATTTTCAAGAAATCATAGATGATTATGACGATTTAGAACATGACGATATTCTAGCTGCTTTGCTTTTTGCAGCACGGCTTACTCAAGTGAAAAGCATATATCGAGTATTAGTGTAATGAAGTTTTTGGTAGATGCACAATTACCAGTACGTCTGGCGCGCGTTCTGCAATATGTTGGTCACGATACTATTCATACTAAGGATTTACCTCGACAAAACGCAACTCCCGATTCAGAAATTAACTTGCTTTCAATCCAAGCAGGCCGAATTGTTATCACAAAAGATAGAGATTTTATCGATTCATTTATGATTAAACAGCAACCTTATAAGGTGTTAATATTGACTACAGGCAACATAAATAATAACCAACTTATCGACTTATTTATGAAGAATTTGCCGCAGTTGGCTGAACTATTTCAGCAACATTCATTGATAGAACTGAATCGCGATACAATTGTAGTTGCTCTGTAACAATAAAATAGGATCGAACCTTGATATGAAACCATATCAGCAAATAGCGATCGATGAATGCAGCGAACCCTTGGTGCCAATTTCCACCGAACATTTTGCTTTGGAAACGCCGCACCCTTATCAAAAATTGGGTGCTCCCTATCACAATAGCAAAGCAGATTCGCCTTACTATTTGCGACAAGGAGTTGTCAATAGTTTAATAAAAGCTCAAACGCAATTACAGCAAAAGTATCCTCATTGGCAAATTCTGATATTTGACGCTTATCGGCCGGTAGAAGTTCAGCAATTTATGATAGATTATACTTTCAATCAAATTGCTGTAGCTCAAGGCTGCGAATTTCCGGTTTCCGAAGACAAACATGAAGTAATTATCAAACACGTATATCAATTTTGGGCCGTACCAAGCATGGACTTGGCTACGCCTCCCCCTCACAGCACAGGCGCTGCTTTAGATATAACTTTAGTGGATGAAAATTATCAACAAATTGATATGGGTTCTCCGATTGATGAAACATCAGAACGCTCTTATCCCGATTATTTTGCCAATAGCAAGCAGCCGCACAAACAGGAATATCACCTGCACAGGCAAATATTAAAAGATGCCATGATAGCTGCTGGTTTTCAGCAGCATCCTAACGAGTGGTGGCATTTTTGTCTGGGCGATCAAATGTGGGCTTGGTTGACAAATAACAATAATAGTGGTAATAAAGTTATCGCTAGATACGGTCGCTATTAAACTATTTGAGATTTTCCATTTTTCGATTTGAGATGTGAGATGACTGAATGCTCGATCGCCATAAATCTTTTGGATAGCAACCGCGCCCGATACTGAGAATGTTCTCGCATTGCTCAAACCCTTGCTTTGATTGCTGCTTCCTTCTTCCTTCTTCCTTCTTTTTAGGTCAATCGAAGCCTTTCATACCTTCTTCCCTCTTCCCTCTTCCTTCTTCCTTCTATCGAGGCTATTGCCAGCGGGGTAGCAGTGCTTTAAGATTAACCAGAGCGAACAAGTGCAGGCAAATCGAGCCAGCACCGTAAACCCTAAAGGATAACTTAGATTTCACCCAATGAAAGCACTCATCCTCTCTGGCGGCAAAGGAACACGCTTGCGTCCCCTAACTTATACGGGTGCTAAGCAGTTGGTTCCTGTGGCAAATAAGCCGATACTGTGGTACGGAATAGAAGGCATTGTGGCGGCTGGGGTTACGGATATTGGGATTATTATTAGTCCCGAAACCGGGGAAGAGGTGAAGGCGAAAACTGGAGATGGATCTCGCTTCGGTGCAAAAATTACTTATATCTTGCAAAACGAGCCGGCGGGACTCGCTCACGCGGTGAAAGTTGCTCGACCGTTTTTGGGCGATTCTCCGTTTATTATGTATTTGGGAGATAACTTAATTGAAAATTCGCTAGATCCGTTTTTAGAAATTTTTCAAAAGCAAAAACTAGATGGTCTAATTTTGTTGCGTCCAGTTGTGAATCCCTCGGCTTTCGGTGTGGCAAAAGTTGATGAAAACGGGCGAGTTTTGCAGTTAGTAGAAAAACCGAAAGTTCCACCGTCGAATTTAGCGCTGGTGGGAATTTACTTTTTTGCTCCTACTATTCATGAGGCGATCGATCAAATTCAACCTTCGCCCCGCGGCGAACTCGAAATTACTGATGCAATCCAACAGCTCATCAATCAGAAAAAACACGTAGAAGCCTGTAATTTAGAGGGTTGGTGGCTGGA
>JBBSNU010000643.1:0-3194 GCA_038260455.1 Chroococcales cyanobacterium
GGCGCGTAACTGGCGATCGCATCGGGGGCGAGAAACCGGGTTTCTTGCGTGATTTCCCGTGACTCGTCGCAAAAACTCGTAGAAACCCGGTTTCTGAGGTGAGGGCGCGTAACTGGCTGTGTCAGGTGGGCGAAAATCTCAAAGGGCGATCGCAGGGGGGCGACAAACCCGGTTTCTTTTGTCGGATCGCATAAGTCCGGTTCATAAAATTAAAGCTCAAAAAATAAATCAGATTACCTCTTGACATTTGAGAATTAACGTGCAAGCATCAGAGTAGTATAGCTGAGATAAACACCCTCACTCAAAAGCAAGGAGTGTTGGTTAAGTCGTCTCAGCGAGGATGATGCGTTTATTTCGGCTGGCACAACATTTGTTTAAATGTGTATATCAACGGGTTTTTAGAACCCCTAGCCGAAGTTTACGCATCGTATCGCTGAGACGTTAACCAAACAACTACAAACTAAATTCATAGTTTGTTACTAGAGCCATTTGTTAAATGGGAAAGCTCATTTTTGAGCCAACCCAAAAACAATACTTCGTGCTAGATGGGTAATTTATTGATGCTGTCTGCTCACCCTTTTTTAGGAACGATCCAATGACAGACAATCATCGAACCACAGGCAAACAAAAAAGCCAGTCTCAGCCTTTAATTTCCATTTATTGGGATTATCAGAACATCCCTGATTACAAACGAGCCAAAGATTTATTACTCTTTGCTAGTGGACTAGGATATGTAGTCAATCAAAAAGTTTACGACAATTGGAAACAAAGAAATAAGACTGCACAAGAAACTTTAGACTATCTAAATTTTCAACGTTTTGATGTATCCCTAAACATCAAAAATGCTGTAGACTTTTATTTGTCAATGAACTGTTGTAGCGAGGCTTCAATGAGTTCATACCCACACACATTTATTATTGTGTCTGGAGACGGCTACGGTGAAATTTTGATTCACGATCTGCATGAAAAGGGGAAGAAGGTAATAATTGTTGCCCGCAAAGGTAATGATAGTCACAATCTCAAAAAGCTTGCCGATCGATTTTACTTGATCGATGAATTGCCGAAGTCGATCGAGACTTACAAACTGACCGCCTAAACTTCCTCGACATTCACCCCGCCGCAGATAGCAAAAATTCAGTTTATTTGATAAACTAGATTCTCCCAACCAGCCGCCATCTGCGGCTCTTTCATGTCCGCCAACATAACAACACGAAACTCCAAAATCAATCACAATTATCAAACTCCCATGCCATTAACTAACCAAACACAAGAACTCCAAATAACCATTCCCCAATTCCAGAATGAAAAACTGCTGCGCCAAGCCCTAACCCACCGTTCCTACGTCAACGAAAACCCCACATTCCGCGAAGCAGACAACGAACGCTTAGAATTTCTCGGCGATGCTTTGCTGACATTTCTCAGCGGCGAATATCTCTATCAGCGTCACCCAGAAATGGGAGAAGACCAAATGACTCGCCGCCGTTCTGCATTGGTAGATGAAAAACAATTAGCCAGATTTGCTACTGAAATCAGTTTAGACTTAAAAATGCGACTCGGAAAAGGAGCTTATCGAGAAGGTGGGATTACCAACCCAAATTTGCTCAGCAGCACCTTGGAAGCATTCATTGGCGCGTACTATCTCGATACGCAAGACATGGACAAAGTTCGCAATTTTGTGTGGCAAATGTTTGATTCTGTGCCCGACAATGTTGTGGAAACGCGATCGACTGTAGACTCAAAAAACAGATTTCAGGAGTGGGTACAAGCCAACGGTGAAGCGACTCCGCCCAAATACGTCACAGTCCAAGAAGGAGGTACACCCCACCAGCCCCAATTTCTCGCTAAGGTTTATGTTGGAGAGAAATGTTATGGAGAAGGGAAAGGCAAAAGCAAGAAAGATGCTGAGAAAAATGCGGCAGAAGATGCCCTGGAAAAGCTCAAAAAACGCGGACTGATCTAAACGTGAAAATATCAGTAAAAACTACTAGCTTTTTTGTTCGATGACACAATGGCCGCGCGCTTCCGCAACCTGGGGATAAACTCGCCCAATTAAGGACATAAACAACAATAAAATGCTACAAGCTAATCTTTCTTTCTGAGAGTAGAAGCTTTTTTAGCAATCTGAATTAAACCTTTAGGCGACATATACTTATCCACAGTGATGCGAGAAATGCGGTAGTTATTTTTGAGTCTGTTTGCTCTGAAGAAATTGTCATTGTACAAAAAACCAGTTAAATGATATTTAGGCAAAATCTTTTCCACTTGTCTGTTTGATGCGCCGTAGGGATAAGCTATGTGAGCGCCAATAATCTTATTTTTGTCCAAATCTCCCATACATTTTATCAATTCAGACTTAGATTTAGCAATTTCAAATTCTAATTCTTTTCTGCTAATTTGAGTGAAGTTTTTGTGAGCAAAACCGTGAGACTGAACGTCATAAAAACCTTTTTTATATCCGTCTCTTAAATCGTTGCAACTAGCGTGGGCTATAAATTTCTTACCCATATCCACACCTAAAAATTGAGGATTGACAAATAACACAAATTTGCCTTTTTTCTTGTGGACTGCTGAAAGTTTTTCTAAGATGGGAAGTGCATTTACATGAACGCCTTTATACCCGTCATCAAAGGATATCATAATCGGTTTTTGACCCAATCTTTGAGCTGGTATTGGCTGGGACTTTTTGATAAAGTATACGTACAAGTCTTGAGATGATAGTAACCAATAGTTTTCTTTCATTATATATTCTAAAAATACTGACAAATCTTGTTTGGTGTAGTCTATGGAAAAAGCAAGCCGCTTCGGTGGCAATTGGGCGGGATTTCGACTGTCTACAATGTCATGAAAGCCGATTAGAGGGATTTTAATGAAATTAGATTCTACTGTCCAGCCCGAAATACCTATACAGATGCCAAATATCAGGAATAAGTAGAGGGGTTTGGCTTTCTTTAGCAACCTAAAAATAAATTTTTTCACAAGTTTTAGGTTTTTCAACAATTGGTCGAACTTCATAATTTATTTACTAATTTGTGTGCTTTTTTTCTCTACCATTAATAGAGCAAAATTCAGCTAATTTGACATTTTTGTGATATTTCTTTGGAATCTAGGTAGAGTGTGCGATGCAGTAGGTCGATCGCCCAAAATGATTTCCCGATCCACAATTAGGCTATAATCGGGGCTGGCGCGAGTGTTAC